>NZ_LZLL01000518.1:0-103226 GCF_001669335.1 Mycobacterium sp. 1245852.3
TGTAATCAACGAAATCCCATTCCGAAAGGAGGACACCTATGTCTAAAACAGGAGAAATCAACTATCGCCGCGGTGAACGAAACTTCGAGCGCCACATCTCCGTCCGTAGTGTCGACCGCGATCCGCCGGATCTGCGCAAGCTGAGCCGGGCGGTCATCGCTATCGCCCTGCGTGATGCCGAAGCCCACGCCGAGGCGCTCGCCGCCTTGAAGGGCAGCGTCGACAGCACCATCGAAACGCCGTCGGCGGCCGAGCAATCCGACAACCCGGAGCAGCCGAATGCCTGAGCCGCGTGATGCCACGGCGTCGGCCGGTTCGCTGGTCTGGCAGCAGTTGTTCTGGCCGCAACCGCTTTCCGAAGCGATTGCGTTCGGACTGCTGCGCCACTGGGCGGCGCAAATCCACGCCCCGCAACTCATTTTGGAAGCGCGCGCCGACGTCACCGGCGTGGAGTACCTGATCGGCAGTCAGCTCCGGCATGCAGCGGCCGTCCGCCGTGCCGTCGAGCACCTGGCCGATGGCGCCATCGTCACCTCATTCGAGGCCGATGATCGCCACGACGTCGCCGCCGCTCGCCGTATCCAATTGAGTACCAACGCCCGCCAGCTCGAGCCTGCCGACGCGGTGGCATCACAGCGCTCCATCCTTCACGCCCTGACGGCGGTCGGGAAGGGTGAGCGCCTGACCATCCAGATCGTGCTCGGACCGCGCCGCCATCCCAAGGACGTGCCGATCCAGCCGACGCGCGATAACCAGCCGACGATTTCCAAGCTCCTGTACGGTGTCCTGAGCGAGCCCCGCCCCGCCGCCCGACAAGCGTTGGCGCACAAGCTCGGCCAGCACGCCTTCACCGCGGCTGTCCGGCTCGGTGTGCAGGCGCCCACCGCCGAGCGACGCAAGGCGCTGCTGCTGGGCCTGGCCGCCGCTATCGGCACCACCGAAGCGCCCGACGTCCGCATCACCCTCCGCCAGGAAAAAGCCGACCGGCTGAACACCCCACGCGCGTCGTGGTCGGTGTTCACGCCGTCGCAGCGCCTGACCGTGACCGAAATCGCGCGGCTCACCGGCTGGCCGATCGCCGACCACGATCAGCACTTCCCGGGCCAGCCGCCCCTGCACCCGCGCCCCGTCCGCCCCAGCGCGGCAACGCAATCGGGGCAGCGGATCGTGGCTGCAGCCTCAGCGCCTGGCGCGGGCGGCACGATCGGTTACGACACGACCGACGCCCTGCGCCATACCTGGGTCATCGGCCCGAATGGGGTCGGGAAGTCAACACTGCTGCTCAACCTGATTCTGCAAGACCTCGAAGCCGATCGGCCGGTCATAGTTATCGAGCCCAAGGATCTCATCGCCGATCTGCTGGCCCGTATCCCGGAGAAGCGGAAGGGCGACATCGTGGTGCTCGACCCCTTCGACGAAGCGCCGGTCGGTATCAACCCGCTCGATGCCGCGCACCGCCACGGCCGCTCCCCCGAGGTCGTCGCCGACAGCCTATTCGGCACCTTCAAAGCCATATGGGGCGACAGCCTCGGCCCGCGGTCGTCCGACATTCTGCGCAACTGCCTCAATCTGTTGGCCGCGCGCGACGACGCCTCCTTGGTCATGCTGCCGCTGCTGCTGAGCAATCCCGGCTTCCGCCGCCGCCTGACCCGGAACGTCATGCAGCAGGATCCGTTTGCGGCCGGACCGTTCTGGCAGTGGTTCGACAGCCTCTCCCCCGAGGCCACCGCCACCACCATCGCGCCACTCAGCAACAAGCTTCGCCCGCTGCTCAGCAGACCGCTGCGCGACATCCTGGCTCAGCAACACCCCAAGTTCAACGTCCGCCAAGTTTTGAACGAAAAGAAAGTGCTGCTGGTCCCACTCCAAAAGGGTGTCATCGGCCCTGAGAACGCCCAACTGCTGGGCGCCCTGGTCGTCGCTGAGCTTTGGCAGGCGATCCGTGAACGCGCCGGAAGTCCTGAAGCCAGCCGCGATCCCGTCATGGTCTACATCGACGAGGTTCAGGACTATCTCCGCCTCCCAACGGACCTCGGCGATGCTCTCGCGACCGCCCGCAGCCTCGGGGCCGGCTTCCATCTGGCCCACCAATACGAAAAGCAGCTGCCGCCAAGCATGCTGGACGCCTTTCGCAACAACGCCCGCTCGCGTGTCTGCTTCCAACTGCAGGCCGGTGACGCCAAGGAAATGGCGGCAGGGCAGTCCGTCCTCTCGATCGAAGACTTCACCAAGCTGCCCGCCCACCACGTCTACGCCAGCCTGGTTCGTGAGAATGCCGTGCAGCCGTGGGCTTCCGGCATCACCAAGCCCGCGCCGACACCGTCTACCGATCCGGCGGACATCCGACGTCGCAGCCGTCAGCGCTACGGCCAACCGGTCGGGGAGATTGAAACCAGTTTCGCTGCGCTCATCGACACCGCTGCAGATGCCAACAGCACCAACGACATTGGCGCGCCGCGCCGCAGCCGGAGGCAGGCATGAGTGACTCCCCCTTCGCGTACCCCCTCGTGCCAAACCCGCGCGGCCGCTTACACCTGGCAGACGACCAAAACCGTCCCGCAGGGTTGGGGAATAGTGGTGCCCCACGGGGCACCACAACCCCCGCCAGACGGCGCCCTGAGCGACGCATCTCCGCCAGCGGGATCGATGCCATCGCGGCGCAACTGACCCACCGTGACCGGGCCATCCTGGCGTCCGTCCACCAGCATCGGTTCCTGACCGTCCAGCAGATCCGTTCCTTGCATTTCGCCGATCTCGCCCCAACGTCCGCCCGCCGCATGACGAAACGAACACTCGCCCGGCTGCGCGGTCTGCGTGTCCTGGGAGCCCTAACGCAGCGGGTCGGTGGCGCGCACGGCGGCTCACAGGGACTGATCCACTACGTCGATGCGACCGGCGATCGCATCCTCAGAAACCGCTCTGGCCGCGATGCCCGCCGGACTTACGAACCCAGCGCCCGCTTCGTCAATCACCGGCTGGCGATCGCCGACCATCACATCGCGCTGATTGCCGCCAGCCGTGCTGGCGAACTCGGACTCGTCGACAGCGCGGTCGAACCCGCCACGTGGCGGACATTCGTCGGTGTCGGTGCCGCCCGCCGCACCCTCAAGCCCGACCTCTATGCCGAGACTGCTAGTCGGGACGACCTCGTCCATGCCTGGTTCATCGAAGTCGACCTCGGCACCGAGCACATCCCGACGCTGCTCGCCAAGTGCCGCGAATACGAAGCCTATCGGCGGACCGGCATCGAGCAGGACCGCCACGGCGCCTTCCCGCTCGTCGTCTGGTCGATCACGCATCCCGACCCAGCAAAGGCTGAACGCCGCCGCCAGGCGTTTGCTGATGCCATTGCGGCCGACCGCAGCCTGCCGAGTGCGCTCTTCCGCATCGTCGCTCCCGAACAGTTGCTGCCGCTGATGCGGAACGGAGGCGCCCTATGAGTGCGCTCAACGAAGTTGCGCGAAACCGGATCGTTGTCGGTGACGCGATCGACCGGCTGCGCCGCCTGCCGGACGGCTCCGTCGACAGCGTGGTCACCAGCCCGCCGTACTTCCGTCTCCGCGACTACGCCGTCAAAGGACAGCTCGGTCTCGAAGCCGATGTCGACCTGTGGGTGAACCACCTGCTGACGCTTAGCGCCGAGATCCGCCGCGTCCTGGTCCCGACCGGCACCTACTGGCTCAACCTCGGCGACACCTACTCCAGTCATCCGTCCCAGGGGGCCGACCGCAAAAGTCTGCTGATGGCGCCGGAACGCGTCGCGCTGCGGCTGCAGGAAGCCGGCTGGATCATCCGCAACAAAATCGTCTGGGCCAAGCCGAATCCCGTGCCCAGCAGCATTCCTGACCGCCTCAACTGCACCTACGAAGTCATCTACGTCCTCGCCAAGCAGCCGACGTACTTCTTCGACCTCGACGCCATTCGCCAGCCGCACCAGTCAGCCGTCACCCCGAACCGAATGGCCAAGCGGGGCAACCCGTCACCTGACGCGTGGCGCGGACCGAACGGCATGGGCGCGTCCGGCCTCCACGCGCTGAAGAGCCAAGGACGGGTCGGGCACCCGCTCGGCAAGAACCCCGGTGACGTCTGGACGATCGCGCCCGGCCGCTACCGCAGCTCCCATCACGCGGTCTTCCCGCAGGAACTCGCCGAACGCATGATCGCCGCCGGCTGTCCCGAAGCCCGCTGCGTCCGTTGCCGATTGCCATGGAAGCGACAAATCATTCGTGCAGTCGACGGCGCCGCCCGCCGTTGCGTGCTCGCGCCGACCTGCCACTGCGATAGCCAGAGTGAACTGGGACTCGTGCTCGACCCCTTCATGGGCAGCGGCACCACCGCCGTTGCCGCCGAGCACCTCGGCCGCGACTGGCTCGGTGTCGAACTCAATCCGGTCTTCGCCGCCGTCGCCCGGGACCGCATCGCGACCGCGCGCCCCAACCCACAGACCCCGCCAGCCGAGAGGGCAGCCGCATGAGTCGGCGGCTGCCTCGTCGGTGTCATGCGGCCGTACCCGTAAGCGCAGCATGCGCTTACCGGCCGCACAGCACCGAGGAGGTCGCTATGTCCACACCCGACGAGTCCACCAAAGGCGTCAAAACCCTTGGCATCAGACTCAAGCCGGACGTCCACGCTCAGCTGAGCTTCATCGCCCAGCTGCGTGACGGCACCATCACCGATGAGATCCAGATCGCCATCGCCGAGCACATCGCCCGCGCCAAAGACGATCCGGAACTGGCCAGCAAGGCAGCCGAGGCCCGCGCCGAAATCGAGCGCGAAGCCGCAGCCCGCCAACAGGCCATCGCCACCTTGTTCGCCGACGGCGGCGAACCCAGCTCGACCCGCCAGGGCCGGGCAGCGAAGGGAGGAACCACATCGGGAGCATGACCGAGCCCGTGTAGGACACCGCGCCACTAGCTCCACGGCGCACCAGGGCCGGCGGGAGGCAGATCGAGCTATCAGGCTCTCTGCTTCCCGACCGGCCCGTTTCACCAAGCCAAGACCATAACGATAGCCACCAGAAAGGAGGTGATCATGAATGAAAAACAACCACGCGCACCACGACCAGAAGAAGGCCAACCCCTTGCGCCGAAAGACCCGGAGTCCGAACGAGTTCCCGCGCCGTCGCCACGGATCTACGTCGCCAGCCTTGCCGACTACACCAACGGACGCCTGCACGGCGCCTGGATCGATGCTGCCCGCGCACCGGAAGACATCCACGCGGACATCACGGCCATGCTCAAGCGCTCAGCCGAGCCGAATGCCGAAGAGTGGGCCATCCACGACTTCGACCACTTCGGCCGTTGCCGGATCGGCGAATACGACTCGATCGAGCGCATATCGCGCATCGCGAAAGGCATCGCCGAACACGGTGAAGCTTTCTCCGCGTGGGCTGATCTGTGCGGCGACGACCACGACCGCCTCGATGACTTCGCCGACGCCTACCTCGGGCACTTCGACTCAGTTCAGGAGTACGTCGACGACATGGCCGACGATCTCGGCTACCCCGACGAACTGGCCAAGCTTCCTGACTACCTGCAGCCCTACGTCCGCTTCGACACTGCCGCCCTTGCCAGGGACATGGAGCTGTCCGGCGATATCGAGACCGTTGACAACCCGGCAGGCGGCGTTTGGCTCTTTCGGACGGACCGGTAACGCGATGATGATGCCGCATGCGCTGCGATTCGCACCCGGAAATAAAGGTGAGCCTCGGCTGACTATTAGGTTTCTCGTTGTGAAATTGTATTTTCGCATTGTATTTGCAGAATTGTCCATTATACAATGGATAATACAAAGGGAGACAAGCGAAATGAATACCGATCAAACGGTACAGCTGATAAACCTACTCTCCAAAAAGCGTACCGAATGCGGCTTAAGCGTTGCTGAAGTTGCGCGCCGGGCGCACATCAACGTGGCAGCGGTGTGGCGTATCGAGCAGGGCAGGATCGCGACGCCCAAGGCCGAAAGCCTCATCGCGATCGGCCAAGTCCTTGGCATCCCGTCCATCGACTTGTTCACGATCGTGGGGTGGCTCAAAGCGGACGACCTACCAAGCCTCCGAATCTATTTGCGGTCGAAATACGACGACGTGCCCGATGAAACACTCGCCGAGGTTGAAGCCTGCATTGCCTCAGCCATGAAAACGGACTGGACAGACGGTGCGGACGCCGCCGGACCGAAAACTACCGCTGACACCAAGGAGCACTGACCATGGCGAAGGCTGTCATTTACCTCCGCGTATCGACAAAAGATCAAGCGCAGCGGGGCGGCGAGTCAGAGGGATTTTCGATACCGGCACAGCGTGAGGCTTGCGAAAAGCGAGCCCAAGCGCTCGGTGCCGAGGTCATCATGGAATTCGTCGATGCTGGCGAGTCCGCTCGCTCCGCAGACCGACCAGAGCTCAAACTGATGCTGAAATTTCTACAAGACCATCCCTGCGATTACGTCATTGTTCACAAGGTCGACCGGCTCGCCCGCAACCGTATCGACGACGTCGAAATCAACGTTGCGATCCAAAGGTCGGGCGCCAAGCTCGTATCGGTCACGGAGAACATCGACGAGACCCCTAGCGGCATGCTCATGCACGGCATCATGAGCTCTATCGCCGAGTTCTACAGCCGCAACCTTGCCACGGAAACACGCAAAGGCATGGCCCAGAAGGTCAAGAACGGCGGCACCCCGGGGATGGTCCCATTCGGCTACCTCAACGTGCGCACGCGCACGCCAGAAGGTTACGAAATCCGCACGGTGGCAGTGGATCCGGAACGGGCTGAGCATGTCCGCTGGATATTCGACACCTATGCGACCGGTGAATCGACCATGACCCAGATCCGCGAAGAGCTTGAGCGTCGAGGTGTGACGTCGTTACCGCGCCCGAAGCGTCCGGCACGACCCATGTCGACGTCGCATATCGAGACCATCCTGAGCAACCGCTACTACCTGGGCTTCGTCAAGTTCGACGGTGCATGGCATGCCGGCAGGCATGAACCACTGATCTCCGAAGAGACCTGGGAGAAAGTTCAAGAGGTACGGGCGAGCCGCGTCCGCACGCGCGAGAAACCGCAACAGCATCCCCACTACCTCAAGGGAAGCCTGTACTGCGGCCACTGCGGAGACATGCTCGGTATTGAAATCGTGAAAAACGGCACGGGAACCCGCTACCCCTACTTCTACTGCCTTGGACGGAAGACCCGCCGAACGTCGTGCGACTTCAAAGCAATATCGACCGCGGCGGTCGAAGCTCTCGTCGAAGAGCACTGGGGCACGCGTGAACTCTCCGACTCCCTCCGCGCAGAGATACGGCGCGACATCGTCGCTTACCTCGACGTTCTCTTACCGCAGCGCGACAAGCGCATACGAGCGGCGGAACGGCTCGTCAAGAAGCTCGCCGACGAACGCGATGCAGTCTTGCGCGCCCACTACGCCGGTGCCGTACCACTTGATCAGTTGAGAAGCGAACAAGGCCGCATCAGCACAGCGCTGGCGAACGCGAACCGCGAACTTGCGGACCGCCGGCTTACCCGCGACCAGCTGCACAAAGCCCTGGACCGCGCATTAAGCCTGCTCCGCAGCTCGCGTGATCTCTATCGCGGAAGCAACGGGCAAGGACGCCGGGCAATGAACCAGGCTCTTTTCGAACGGCTATACATTTCCGACGACGAGATCGTCGACGCTCAGCTGACTGACCTCTTCGACAGCCTGCTCGATCCGAACCTCAAAGAACGCCTCAACGAGGAACTCACCTCGATCAGCTATTCGACTCGTCATAGGGCCCTCACCAGCCCCAGAATGTCGAAAAGTTCGAACTCGCGCCCCTCTTATCAGGGCGCAAGTTCGAACTTTCGAACTTTGGTAGCGGGGACAGGATTCGAACCTGCGACCTCTGGGTTATGAGCCCAGCGAGCTACCGAGCTGCTCCACCCCGCGTTGGTGAATGCCAGGTTACCGAACCGGTCTCTCGGCGACCAAATCGCCCGCTCAGCGGGCATCGAAGCCGCGGCGCCCGCCAACCATCGTCTTGGGCACCCGAAGTCCGGTACGGTCTGTGGCCCGGCCATCAAATGCCCACCGGCCAGCCAGGGCGGACGCGCTGCATCTTTCCAAACTGCACACACCCAGCCAGGCGCCGTGCATTAGTTAAAGCACCGGTCGCGAGGTTTCGTGCGTCGATGGTGTCGTCATAACCGAAAGGCTTTCTTAATAATCTCCGTCACGTTTTTCTCTATCGGCCGCCATCAATTCATCGCTGAAAACTGACATCGCCGCACCGGTTGAAGTCGTTGGTTGCATCGACCGTTGGTCTCGCGACCGACGCTTGCACGCTGCGTCCTTCGACGTGCGCAAGGCATGCTGCACACGAAGCGGCCACCTGCCGACGATGCTGCCCACGCCGCAAGATGCAAACACGAGGTAGGCCTTGATCATCACTTCTTGTGAACCGTAGCCTGAGCCAACACGACGGCGCGTCAGCCAACAGACGAATTGGCGCAGCACGTTCACTCGGGGCACCGCGCCGTGGCGGTGGGCACCATCGCTTTCGGACTCTTCGGATGCGCGGACTGATGGTGTCGTCAATGCCGTAGCCTTCGTTTATTGCCCTGCAGCAGTGTAGGACTGGTGGAGGGTGTTGACCTTTGCCGGATGGTCGATGGGTCATCGTCAAAGTCATTCCCCATCAGGCTTTCTCACCTGAGGAGCATGGAATCGCCAGGAGATCCTTCTGCA
This sequence comes from Mycobacterium sp. 1245852.3, assembly GCF_001669335.1. Classification (NCBI taxonomy): domain Bacteria; kingdom Bacillati; phylum Actinomycetota; class Actinomycetes; order Mycobacteriales; family Mycobacteriaceae; genus Mycobacterium; species Mycobacterium sp. 1245852.3. The sequence goes on from NZ_LZLL01000518.1 coordinate 8,722, forward strand.
CATCACGGGCGGTGGGCGGTGAGAAGAAACGCTGGCAGCTTTTCGAGTCCGGCGGCGTCCAAATCGAACGTGTGGGCTGAACGGACTTTCGGCGCGTGTGCATGAATGAACGCCGGCCGGATCTCATCGATGGCCCAATGCTTGCTGACCGCCTCACTGAGCTCGTCTCGGGTCACCACGTTGGGAATCGGGTATCCGGGATCTTCTGGAAACGCATCCTGGGTGAACGTCAGGATATACAGCGTCGCGCCAGGCGCCGCCGCGCGACGTATTGAATCCAGGTAGTCGTCGCGCAAGGTTACCGGAAGCGCATGAAACAGTGCGCTGTCGACGATCGTCGAAAACTGTCCGTCGTAGCCGGTTAGGGATGTGATGTTGGCCGACACGAAGGTTGCATTGCTTAGCCGCCGCCTGCGGCCCTCCTGGGCGGCCTCGGCTATCGCGATCACGCTTCGGTCGACGCCAACGACCGTGTAGCCCAATGCCGCCAATACAAATGAAGTGTCGCCGTATCCGCAGCCGGCATCGAGAACCTCGCTGCGAAATCTACTTTGTGTGATGAGGTCGGCGATTTGTGGCTGCGGTCGCCCGATGCCCCACGGTGGCAGTCCATCGAAGATGCCGTCTTCGCGGTAGGCCTCGTCCCAATCCATAACTTCTGCCATCGGTCCCCTCCTGGGCGCTACGGCTGCGCCACTGCGCAGCCGCGGAATGGTCGCCACCCATGTTGGCGCCGCAGTTGGCCGGCATCCAGGCCCAAGTTTTCCTGGGATTCGTCACCACAGGGTCTAGCGCGATGCCGCTGAAGCCGCCCTGACTCAGCGCAATTCGGAAAGCAAACGGAGGCCTTCCTCTGAAGGCGTGCCGGGCTCGGCATAGTAGGCAATGATCGCCTGCCTCATGTCGGGAAGCATGAACACGCGGTAATGCAGCTCGAGCGGTCCGACCCTAGGGTGGTGGAACGGGGCTGGTCCGCTCGTCTTTTGCTCGACGCCTTGGCGTGCCCACAAGGTGCGGAAGCGTTGGCTGGCATCGCTGAGCTCGTCGACTAGCGATTGCAAATCGGGGTCAGCGGGGCTGTCCTCAGCGATATTGAAGCGAAGCCACGATACAAGCATTGCGGTTACGGTTACGTCGTCCCAGTTGCGCACCCAGGCGGGAAACTTCGGCTCCAGGAACGCCGTCCTCAGCTGGTTGAACCCTGGCGCGAAGTATGGCAAAAGCGCGTGCGCCATTGGGTTGGCCGCCAGGATGTTCATCTGCTGGTCCTGCACGTATGCGGGAATCAAGTTCCAATTGTCGATCAACGTCTGCAGGCCGGGATCGACTTTCTCGGCCGACGCGGCGACCCGTCGGCGGCGGCGTAGACCAGGGCGAGCCAGGTTTCGCATGTACTCGGTCGCATCATCGTTGAGTTGCAGCGCGCCGGCTAGGCGCTCGAGCACCTGATCAGAAGGCTGCCGCACCCGGCCTTGCTCGAGTCGCAGGTAGTAATCGGCGCTGATGTCTGCCAGCATCGCGACTTCCTCGCGGCGCAAGCCCTTCACCCGCCGACGTCGGCCCGCTGCAACGCCCACGTCTCCAGGCGTCAACTCATCGCGACGAGCTCGAAGAAATGCCGCCAGCAGTTGCCGGTCAGCCATGAAACGACAGTAGCGCTGTTGGGAGGGGCACGATTAGCCCGCCGCTAGCGGGGCCGCGAATATACCGGGAAACACGTCATCGCGTTTTTCCACCCACACAAATCTCGGCGTCGCTGCCTAACCACTCGTTCGCACCCGTGACTACGCCACGGCGATCACTCATACCACCCTCCCATCGTTGATTGCGGACAGCCGCCATGAATCTGCTGAGTTCGCAGGGGCTGTCGGAGCCCGAGGGCGCGATGAGGACGGACGGTCAAGACAGCCACCACCATCGCCGCTCCGTTTGGCGCGGTGTCGACGACACACCATGCCACCTCGAGTCAAGTACGACGACGCCGCGCTGAAGGATGCCGCAATCAGGCGATTCAATCGCGGGTCCCCTCCACGAAACTGGTAATAGCCAAGGCGAACTCTTCGGGTTCTTCGAGGTGGCCGAAGTGACCGCTTTTTTCCAGGATCTTGAGTCGGGATTGCGGAATGAGGTTGTGCAGTTCTTCTGCCCAGCGCACGCCGCAGATGACGTCATAGCGACCAGCAATCACCAATGCGGGCGTAGTGAGGGTCGGGAGCGCTGCGCGGTCGTCGATGACGTCAGGAACTAGGTCGGCGTCCAGCCTCGAGATATAGGTGACTCGCGCCTGACCTCGGACGGGCGCGAATTCGGTCTCTCGTCCCCAGTAATCGGCGAAGTACGCCGGCAGCAGCCCGCGTAGGGCGCGCGTGAGTTGTAAGTCGTCGGTAATCGATCCCACCGACTGCAGGGCAGCGAGAACGGTTGATAGCTCAGGATTGTCGGGGTTCCGGGCGGCGAACGCCTGAACCTGGCGAGTGGCCTCTGCGCCGTGCTCGTCGCCGGTATGCGGAGAGCTTTCGAATAGGATCACGCCGGTGAGGCGTTCGGGGTGATCTAGGGCATAGCGTTGTGCCACGAAGCCGCCGTAGGAATGCCCCAGCAGATAGACCTTGTCCTGGCCGAGGTGATCAATCAGCTTGTCAATGAGAGCGGCGTAGTAGCGGCGGGTGTACCCGTTCGGGTGGCTCGCTAGCCGGTCGGAGGCGCCGGTACCCATGGCTTCGACATAGACCATAGTCAGGTGATGTTCGACGGCGGGCACCCGCAGGTACTCCCAGAACACGCCTGGGCCGCCGGGCTGTACGACGCACACCGGTCCGCTGCCGTACACGTGATAGCGCTGGACCAGGCCCTTTGCGATCAAGGTGTGTGGTCCCGTGCTCAACGGATCTAGGTCAGGCTTCGAGCTGCGCATGGTTTTGTGCTCGAACCCGATTCGCCTTCGCGATGCGGCCGACGATATACGGGCGGAAGAGCGCTGAAGGGCCGTCCAGCATCCACACCACTCGGAAGAATTGCTGCGCGACAACCGGATCCGTCTCAGTGGCGATCAGGACCCGATCCATGTAGGAGTTCATTGCCCGAACGGACAGCGGCCGCCGGCCGGGCACCTGCGGAAGCGCCAAATCAGAGCTGACCGCCGTCCGCCATGCCACCTGAATTTTCTTGGCCGATTCGCGGTAGAACCGTCGAGCGACATTGCGATTTCCGTTGCGTAGGCAATCACGCAACGCCTCGGCCTCTAGTGCAGCGACGGTGATACCTTGACCGTAGATGGGATTGAAGGAACAGATTGCATCGCCAAACACCAGTAGCCCTTCGGGTATACGAGAAAGTTTGTCGTAGCGCCGCCAGCGGTTGGACGGGATTCGATACTGTGCGATATCAGCAAGAGGTTCAGCCGATCGCAGGACGGCCGCGACATCCCTAGGGGCAAGTTTGGCAACGAGATCGAACAGTTCGGTGCGGCTAGCGGGTGGTTCTTGACCGCCGATGGTGCCGCCGAGGACCAGATATATGTCCTGCTCGCAGGCGAACGTTGCGAACATTGTCGAGCGGGACGGAATGGGATAATTCGCCACGACGAGTTCGCGTAGCGCGCCACGTGGAATGCGCACGGGCAAGGTCGAATAGGCGATCTGCACCTCGACCTCATCGACCCGAGGTCGGCGATAGCCGAGTTCCTCAAGAAATACCGGTGCTCGTGATCCGCGCCCTGTCGCGTCCACAACCAAATCGGCCGTGAGCGCCAATTCGTCTGTAGTTCCGTGCTTGTGTACGCGGGCGCCGGTGATGCGAGCACGATTGGGATCGGCTGTGACACCGACGAAGTCGTGCTCCTCAAGAATTTCGACGTTCGGAATGTCGCGTACCGCACGGCGGACTGCGTGTTCCAGAAGGGGTCGGCTCATGTGGTAGTCGGTCAGCGAGGCCGGGTCCGGGATTGCCGTGCGGACCATCAGATGACCCGCGAACATGGACCAGAATCTCGACAGATCGCCATCGTCCCACCTCACGGCTCCATCGGCGACGAGCTGATCGAATATGCCCGGAAACAGGCCGCCAATGATCTCCACCGACTTGCCGAGTAATGCGTGCGGATGTTTACCTTGCGGAACGCCCCGTCGGTTGACCGGATCGGCAGGTAGGCGGTCACGTTCCACCACGGTGACAGTCTGGTAGAAGTCGGCCGCAACTCGTGCAGCCAATAGCCCGCCCAAACTTGCGCCCACAACGATGGCCTTGTTCCGATCCCGATATGTCATCCACTCCTCCTAGTCTCAGGCGGTCGGCAGCGATGCTGGGCTTTCCTGCCTACGGCCTCCGAGGCGGGGTATTGCCGCCGGACCGGGTACTTGGTAATCAAATACGTTGAGCCGCAACGCATGTCATCGCGATCAACGGCTCCGGTAGAGCAGCATGATGGGAGTCATTTCGGTGTGGCGGGACGGATGGTGGCAGCGATGCGCTCTTGCAAGCGCATTGGGCCCACGAACAACGTGTTCAGCCCCATGCCACCGTCAATGGAGATGTCCTGCGCGGTGATGTATCCAGCGTTGTCGCTGGCGAGGAAAGCGACCAGGTCGGCGACCTCATCGGGGCGGCCGAACCTGCCGCTCGGTAACGCCGCACGGATACGTTCTTGGTCCGCGTCAGGCAGCGTCAGCGCCTTGGGCGTGGCGATGATCCCGGGCAGGACCGAATTCGCGGTGATGCCAAGGGAACTGTTCTCGATGGCGACGGTGCGCATCACGCCGTGCAGTCCGGCTTTCGATGCAGCGTAGGCGACTTTGCCAGCCGCCCCATTACGTCCCGCGACGCTTGAAATCGCCACGATGCGACCGAAACGACGCTCCTGCATGCCCGGTAGACATGCCTGGATGACCCGGAAGGCGCCGGTGAGGTTGACGTCGATGTCGCGCGACCACTGTTCGGCCGACATCGAGTGCGCCGGCGCGTAGGTGTCGACGACGCCCGCCACCACCACACAGATGTCGATATCGCTGCCGAACCAATCGGGTATCGGGTCAGCGGCCAGATCCAGCACGGCATCGGCTGGGCCGACGACATCCGTCGTTCGGACCTCGACGCCGTCGGCTCGCAGCCGTTGACAAATCGCAGAGCCGATTCCGCCGTTCGCACCCGTCACAACCGCACGACGATCAGTCATGCCACCCTCCCCTTGCTAACCGCGGACAGCCGCCATGAATCTGTCCAGTTCACAAGGAATGTCGGGTCCTGAAGGCTCGATAATGATTTCGGTGGCGCCCGCTTGGGCCATTGCGGCCACGGCCTTGCCGACCGTGTCGGCGGATCCGCTCAGGGTGACCGACGGAACCGAGGCGTAGCCTCCGGCGTGCCAACCCGCCAGGTCGGCATCATTCATCTCGACCATGGTGCCCTGGTGAATCTCCAAGTGGCGCAGGCGTTGCGGCACCTTCTCGACCACATCCAGCCAGGCCGAACCGCCGGGCATGTCGCGCAGCGCGTCGGCGCCCTGGGTAGTATAGACGAAGTGATATGCCGCCGCCCATGGCGCACCCACCGCCAGCCGGACCCGTTCGCCGGCCAGATCCTCGCCGTCGTCGAGGACGGTACCCATTGTGGCTACCACGGCGCGCGCGAAGTCGCGTTGGCCCGGCACCACGTTGAACATAGAGATCACCCCATCGGCGCCGAGTCGCTTGGCGACGCCGGCACCCTTGGGCCCGGTCGCCGCCAGCAGCAATGGGATTCGCAGGGGCAGTGCGTCGGCTTGCTCTGACGTCAGCATCAGCTTGATGGCCGCACCCTCCCAGTCGATTACCTCTCCCGCCAGCAGAGCCTGGTACGCACGGATGTAAGCCTCCATGTAGGACCACCGAATCGGGGGCTGACCGATGGACGCCCGGCTGGAGAAACCGGTGCCGAAAGAAGTCAGTATGCGCCCGGGCGCCAGTCGATGCAGTGAGACGGTCTCTGCGGCGTTGACCAACGGATGGCGCTGCGTCGGGATCAGTACCGCAGGACCTAGCTCAATCGTCGTGGTGCGCTCGGCGGCGCGGTGCAAGCCCAACCAGACGTCGTCACCTCCGAACGGAGTGTCGTAGAGATAGGCCCGTCGATAGCCCAGTGTCTCCGCCGTGGCGATGTGCTGAGCTGACTCATATGACGGGGGTAGCGCGACACTTACATCAATCTCTGCCATTGATGGTTCCTCTCTGATGGCTGTCTCTGGCTCAATGCATCTCGGCCAACACGCTCAAATTCCGATATTGGCAGGAGCCCTGAGATCAATCGACCTTCGAGCAGCCATGCTGGTGTGCCGTATACGCCGCACTCGTCAGCGGCCCTCTCGGCCTGATCGACTGCGGCATAGGCACTTCCGTCGGCGAGAGCGGTGCGCAACGCGCTCAGCTCAACGCCGGCATTCGCGGCGTGCCGGTCGATGACCGCTTGATCGTTGATATCTTCACCGAGAACGAAGTGTGCTTCGAAGAGCTTGCTCTGGACTTCAGCGAAGGCACTGGGCTGATTGCGGCGAACCCACTCGGCGGCGGCTAACGCCTTCCTGCTGTTCGGGATTCGCAGCGGCCAGTGCAGCATCAGCCCCTCCCCTTCCGCCTCCCGTTCGATCATTTTCGAACGCCGCCCACGACGTGGACCGACAACAAGACCGGCGGGCGGAATCTCGGGGTGCGCCTGGAATGGCAGTGAGATGACCGCAACGCCAGCATCCGCCAGCACCGCAGTCCTGTTCTGCCCGATGTAACAGAACGGACATGTCAGGTCGTACCAGTGCAGTGCCCGGACCCGCACGTCGTCGCCAACATCGCTCATGACTTTTTCCTCGGCGGAGACGAGTTCAGCGCCTGGCGCAGGACGTTGATTGACTGCGCGATCGCCGTCGTAGCCGCGGCGGTTTGGCGCAGCTCGTTGAGCATCATGAAGTCGTGCATGGTCGCGTTGTAACGGACGCTGGTGCAGCGCACCCCGGCCGCCGTCAACTTACGGGCATAGGCTTCGCATTCGTCTCGCAGGACGTCGCACTCGCCTGCGACGACGAACGCATCGGGGAGTCCGGCGAGTTCATCCAGGCCGGCGTTGATCGGCGACGCGAGGATGTGCTTGCGCTGGGTCGGGTCGGGCAGGTAAGCATCCCAGAACCAGGCCATGGTCTTGGCGGTCAGATGTGGGCCATCGGCGAAATCGCGGTAGCTGGCGGTATTTTGTGCAGCATCGGTCACCGGGTAGTACAGCGACTGGTGAACGAAGGCGACATCGCCGCGGTGCTGGGCCAGCAGGGTCAACGCGGCGGCCAAGTTCCCTCCGGCGGAGTCGCCGGCGACCGCGAGGCGGGTGGCGTCGAGATGCGCAGTCGCGCCGTGCCGGTTGACCCAGCGTGCGGCCGCGTATGCCTGTTCGAGCGCGATGGGATGGCGAGCCTCTGGTGCGCGGTCATAGTCGACGAATACGGTCGCGGCGTGCACCCCAACCGTGAGCTCGCGCACCAGCCGATCATGGGTTGCGGCGCTGCCAAGAACCCATCCCCCGCCGTGTAGGTACAACACGACCGGCAAAAGGCCTTCAGCATGAACGGGTTTGACAATCCAGATGCGTGCCTCGACACCGTCGGCCTCGACAGTGGCCCACAACTCGTCCACGGCCGGCTTGGTAATCGGACCAGACTGGATCTCCTCCAAACCTGCGCGCGCCGCGCATGGGCTCAGTTCGTACACCGGCGTTCCATGGGCCGCGGCTTCAGCGAATTCGGCCGCGGCAGGCTCCATGACATACGCGCTCACAAGTGAAATTCCTTTTGGAAAGGGTGGCGGTCAGGGCTGATTACACCCCCGGCATCCGCTTGCTCAGCTTCCGCAGCGTCAGCATTTCGCGGCCGTCGTCGTCGAGGTACGGGATGCCGATCCCATACTCTTCCCACCGGCCGGCGATTTTGGATTCCAGCTCGGGCGATAGCCGATCGGTCGGCGGGAAGCGGCGCCCGCCCCATTCGGCGCGAGGCTCGATCTCCCAGCTGCGGGTGGCATCGATGAGCACGCGCGTCCATTCGCCGGTCCCGTACTTGTTGGTGTCGTTCTTCTCCGGCGGGGTCGAAGGATCGAGCGAGGAGCCCAGGCCCGGTCCAAAGAATGCGATGTCACCGAGGCCCGCGTTGACCCGATAGGACATGGCCCAGTCCAGCGCGACCGGATCGTGGATGTCGATGTCCTCCTCGACGACCATCACATTTTTGTGGAACCACACCGACCCACCGGTGCCCCAGAGCGCCGACGCGATCTGTTGCGCGTGGCCGCGGTACCGCTTCTGAATCTGCACAAGAGTGTTCTGGCCGTTGGTCACCTCCGTCATCCAGAGGTCGGTGATGCCGCCGATCCCGAGATCGTCGAGCACGTTCCAGGTGATTGCCGACCGAGCGAAGTTAGTGATGCTGTCCTCGTTGAACATGCCCGGCCGTATCCCTTCGAGCGTGCCGCGCAGCACGGGGTCGTTGCGGTGGGTGATCCGGGTGACCCGCAGGACCGGCGCCGGTGCCGCGCCGCCGATGAAACCCGGATACTCCGCAAACGGGCCCTCCACGACGAATGTCGAGGGATCGGGATCGATGAAGCCCTCGACGACAATCTCGGCGGTCGCCGGCACGTGCAACGGCACCGATTCGCACGCCACCAGGTCGACCGGGCGGCCGAGTATCGCCCCCATCATGTCCCACTCACAGACGTTCTTGGGGAACGGGCTGCCGGCGCAGAACGGCAGGACGTCGTGCCACCCATAGACGACGGCAACGGGCATCGGCTCTGGCTTGTATTCCTCCATATGGCCGCCCCAGCCCTGACTGGGCACCAACAGTTTGGCGATCTTGTCGCGGTCCACGATCTGGCCGCGATAGAGGCCGATGTTGTCGCGTCCGGTCACCTTGTCCTCGGTGACGACGCCGCAGAACGTGTCGATGTAGCGACCGCCGTCCTCACCGTGCCACTTCGGGACGGGGAACTCCCACAAATTGATGTCGTTGCCTTCGAGGATGTTCTCTTTGACCGGGCCGGAGTCGACGATGCGCGGTGGGATGGGTTTCTTGAATGCCTCTCGCAGGTGAAGCACGATTGCCGAATCGCTGGCGTCGTCGGGCAGTCCCAACATGAGCTGAACCTGGCGTCGGTTACCGAGTGCCGACGTCAAAAGCTTTGTGCAGCGAGTGTTCTCGTGGCCGACGACGTTTTCGAACAGCAGCCCTGGGCCGCCCAACGAAAGATTCGCGCGGGTGATCGCGCCGATCTCCTCGTCCCAGTCCACGGAGGCCGTGATACGGCTCAGCTGCCCGGCGGCTGCCAGGGTGGCCAACCACGTTCGCAGGTCGGGGCCGGCTTCCCCGTTTCTTGATTCGGTCACGTTGGGGGTTTCCGACAGGCGTGTCCCCATGGTCATTTCGCTCTCCTCAGGCTTTCAGGGTTTCTCTAATCGTCAGTTGTTGACCATCCAGTCGTCGGCTTCCGCGAGGTGTCGGTGGCCGTTAATACGTGCTGGAGGCTGATCCTCCTTCCAGCGCTGGATCAGCGAGTGCTCGATCCCAAGTTGGTCGATGACACGCCCGACCACCTGGTTCGTCACGTCATCGACGGAAGTGGGCCGGGTGTAGTAGGCCACCATCGGCGGGAAGATCACGGCCCCGGCACGCGCCAGGTAGCGCATGTTGTCCAGGTGGATCTCGCTCAGCGGGGCCTCCCGCGCGACCAGGACAAGCCTGCGCCGCTCCTTCAGCGTGACGTCGGCGGCACGGGTGATCAGGTTGTCGCTGAAGCCAATTCGGATGGCTGCCAGGGTCTTCATGCTGCAGGGGCACACGACCATGCCATCCGTGCGGAACGATCCACTAGAGATGCCTGCAGCAAGATCGCGGGCACTGTACACGTGTGACGCCAGCGCTCGGACCTCGTCGACGCTGGTATCGGTCTCCATCTTGATCGTTGCCCTGGCCCAATCGCTGAGGATCAGGTGCGTCTCGACTCCCAGCTGCCCAAGAGCTTCCAGCAGCCGGATGCCCAGAGCGGCACCCGTCGCTCCGGTTATAGCAACCACTAGGCGCATCGTCTTTCCTCCTCCCGGGAACACCGGCCAGGCACGCAATCTGACCGAGCGATACGTCCGGCGAACCCGACGACTGCTTCGCTCGCGGTTATGACGGCGGGCACCCTGGCGCGGACCGCGGGCTTGACGGCCGCCCCCGCGAACTGGCGGTGGTAGGAGCCGGCTCGCACGCCGCCCTTCAGGACCAGAGTCGGGCGCTCACAGCGGGTCTTCGTCATCGGTCAGAGTTTCCAGCAGATCGGCCTGTGGTCGCATCCGCCGGTGGCTAGCCATCGTGGCCATTTCTGGTAGCCGTGAGGCCGATAGTGCGCCACGTCGGTGAGGAGCTCAACTCAGCGGACACCGCCGTGACGTAGTCCGGGGCCCGACCGGGGCAATGAAATCGAGCAACTCGGCTACATCGACCGGGAGGTCTTGACCACCGACGATGCCGCCGAGTACCTGAACTATGCCGTCCTCGCAGACTTACGGTGCGAACATGGTCGGGCGGGAGGGGACTAGGTGGTATGCCACGACGAGTTCACGTAATTTGCGCGGTGCGATGCGCACCGACAAAGTGACATAGGCAATTTGCACCTTATCGTGGGCCCACAGTCGGCCTCCTACGACCCGTCGCTCCTTAAACCCTGACCGGATCGATTCGACCCCCATCGACGATTCGGTCTCGGGTGAAGACCATCACCCAGTACGCGTACGAATCGCGGACGCGACGTCGTAATCATTGGGAGTTGTCGCTGACGATTGCTGCCACGAGATCAGGCTGAGTCGGTCCGTTCGCCGCGGTCGGTGGTGGTCTTTGCCGCCGCCACAATGAGATCCGCGAGTGCGGAGGGCATAGAAAGCATCGGCGCGTGGCCCGACTGCAAGCGGCGAACGTAGGTTGCACGGCGCGCCAGGAGATCCTGGTCCTCGCGAGAAAAAGCCTGGTCCCTTTCGGCCACGATAAATGTAGACGGAATCGTGTGCCATGCAGCGGCGCTCAGCACCTGGCTGCCCGTGCGTAGGCTGCTCGGCTTGAGGCGGGCAACCGCGCGATCCGCTATCTCGTGCGGCACATCGCTAAGGCAGCTGGTGCGCGCGTCCCGAACCGTAAAAGTGTCTCCCTCGACTTTCACACTGTCGTGGTTCCGGGCAAAGGTGAATACTGTTTCGCCTATGTCCAGCTGTAAAGCGCTGACATACACCAGATGTCGGACATTGGGTAGGCCGGCGGCGGCCTGGGTCGCCACTGCGCCGCCATAGGAGTGGCCGATTACTACCACTGACCCGTCAACTTTCTGGATGCGTTGACGGACGACGTCGGCATCTTCAAACAGGCCGGCACGCGGGCCTCCTCTGTCGGCAACGCTGGGAAGGTCGACCGTCTGCGTCTGCCAGTTGCGCGCCGATAGCTCGGGTCGTAACTCATCCCAAATCCACGAGCCGAAAAAGGCGCCGTGAACCAGTAATAGCACTGGCCGCGAATCGCTTGCCTCTAATGGCGTGCTCATCAATGTCTCCTCTGTCAGGCCCGTACCCGGGCAGTGGCCCTAACCGTCTGCCGATTTGGCTGGGGTCGATTGCTTCGACATCGGGCCGAGCTGGGCCGGCGGCTGCGTCAAAAAACAATCTCGGCCTCATAGAGGTCGAGCCAGGTTGCGAGATCGAGCGCCTGCTCCATCTGGCCCCTGGCGCCGCCCGATAGCGTCTGAGGGTCGAGATTGGCCAGCTGCTCGAGTCCGGAGCGCTCAATCAGAGCGAACAGCGCATCGTTCTCAGATACCAGAAGATGCTTGGCCTGCCTCTGTATCTGCGCCCCGTACTTCGGATCGGCTGTAGACGGGTAACCAGCTTTGACCCGCTGCACCACCGACGCCGGCAGTAGGCGATGGGTGGCCCCGCGCAACAGGCTCTTCTCCCGCCCGTCGAACGTCTTCAGGGACCACGGCGTGTTGTATACGTATTCCACCAGCCGGTGATCGCAGTACGGCACCCGCACCTCCAAGCCCACCGCCATACTCATCCGGTCCTTACGGTCCAACAGCCTCCGGAGGAACCGGGTCAGATGCAGATAACTCATGACCCTCATGCGGTGGGTGAAGTCGTCCTCACCGTCGACCCTGGACACCTCGCGGACCGCGTCGGCGTACCGGTCACGCTTGTATGCGTCCAAGTCGAGCGCCGAGCGCAACGGCTCGGTGCACATCTGAGCGGAGATGTCTCCCATGATGGTTCCCACCACCGCAAGCCACGGAAAGTCGTCGGTGTGCTGCATGACGGGGTCGTGGAAGTGCGCATAGCCGCCAAAGACTTCGTCGGCCGACTCCCCGGACAGCGCCACCGTGGAGTGGCCGCGGATCGCCTTGAACAACAGGTACAGAGATGCGTCCAAGTCGGCGTTGCCTCCCGGCAGGTCGCGGGCGGTGACCACGTTGCGCCGGACGTCCTGGTCCGCCAGATCATTGGCATCGAGCACGATTTCGGTGTGCTCGGAGTGGACGTGCGTGCTGACATCGCGCGCGAACGGGGAGTCCCAGGTTGGGCGGAGCTCGTCTCGGGTGAAGTTCTCGGCCTGTCCGGCGAAGTCCACCGAGAAGCTCCGCACCGGATGACTCAATTCACGCGCGGCCAATACGGTGATTGAGCTGGAATCCAGCCCGCCGGATAGCAATACACATTGGGGCACGTCGGCCACGAGTTGCCGCCGTACGATGTCGTCGAGCAACTCGCGCACCCGCCGAACGGTCGTCTCTTGGTCGTCGGTGTGGAGCCGCGACTCCAGCCGCCAATAGGTGCGCTCCCGGATCCCGCGGTCGTCGACGGTGACGATCGTGCCCGGTTCCACTTCGCGCATACCCTTCCAGATGCCGAGCTTCGGAGTCTTGATCGGAAGCAGGATCTCGCGAAGGCCTTCGACGTCGACGGCCCGCTTGGCGAGAGGATTGGCCAGGATCGCCTTCGGTTCGGAACCGAACAACACCCCGTCCGATGTCGGATAGAAATAGAACGGCTTAATTCCCATTCGATCGCGGATCATCACCAGCTTGCGGTGCCGCGCGTCCCAGATCGCGAATGCATACATCCCATTGAGACGATCTGCCACCGCGTCACCCCAGTGCAGGTAGCCTCTTAGTACCGCCTCGGTATCACTGGACGTCCTAAAGCGCTCCCCCCGCGCCACCAACTCGTCCCGCAACTCGGTGAAGTTGTAAACCTCGCCGCTGTAAACCATTACGACATCGCCCGTGGGAGTCGACACCGACATCGGCTGCGCGCCGCCCGGCAAGTCGATCACTGCGAGTCGGCGATGGCCCAGCGCCGCGTTGGGTTCAGACCACGCTCCTGACGCGTCTGGGCCACGGCACGCCATCGTCAGCGTCATCGCGTCGAGCACCTCACGCTCACGCGTCAGGTCCCGCGCGAAAGCAATCCATCCAGTGATGCCACACATGTTGTTGCCCTTCCCATTTCAAGAATTTGTTCGCCGTAACCACCTATGCTCATTAGCCGCCTAGTGCGAGTGCCCGGCGTGATGAGGGTCAAGATCATCGGCCGAAACGCGCACAATTCGCCGATCCGACGGCGCAATTCCTGGACCAGTGCGGCATGGGTCCCAGAAGATGTACGGATGCGCGGGCTCCTGCCACGGCGACGTCTCGTCGACATTCAGCGTGCAGCGAACCGGCACGTGATCGCATTCGCCGTTGACTAGTCATCACGATCATTTCGAGTGGCTATGAGGTATCTGATCACTCCATGTCCGTTCGGACTTGGATCCAGGTCGCCAATCGGTACCCGGGCGGCGCCGACCAGATCGGTCAGGCTGTAGGCGCTGGTGGTCCATCCGCGATTTTGCAGGAGCTCTTCGACGTCGTCGCCGCCGTCTGAATAGGTCAGGCCAGTGAGGTCAACGTCGTACCCATGCTGCCGCCAGGTCGCTGCGAGAGTCTGGAGCAACGATCCGAGGGATTCCGAGCTCGGGGGCACGTGGTCGGTGATCAGTCGGCTGCGGCGGGCGCTCAGTGCCGTGATCTGGTCCAGTATGCGCTTCTGCGCGTCACCCGGCAGATACCCGATCATTAGTCCCTCAAGCATCCATGCTGTAGGCGCTGAATGATCAAAGCCCGCTTCCTGCAAAGCCGTCGGCCAGTCACGCCTTAAGTCGGCTCCCACACAGTGCAGTTCTGTGGCCGGCGTGGCACCGAGACCGGATAGCGTTGAATTCTTGAATGCGATAACCGCGGATCGGTCAATTTCGTAAGCCACACTGCCCGCCGGCCATTCCAACCGGTAGGCGCGCGAGTCCAGTCCGGAACCGAGAATCACCGCCTGGCGGATGCCTGCCGCCAATGCATCGGGAAAGAATCTGTCAAAGAACCGGGCGCGGACAGCGAAAAGATCTACAATCCAACCAGTTCCGAGAGCGGAGAAGTCGAGGCCTCCGCTCGCCAGTCGTACGAATGGCTCGGCGCCGGTCGCGCGTACCAGCTGTTCGGCGAACGGGTCCTCGATGATTGGATTCGTCCGCTTGCTGGCAGCTGCTCTGGCCGCCGCGACGATGGTGGCTGTAATGCCCACGCTGGTGGCCAGGTCCCAAGTGTCGTTGTCACTACGCATCATATTCTCCCCTCGATCGAACGCCTCACCTCTCACGGAATCACCACCGGCCGTAACTCGCCGTAGCGCAGGGGATTTAGTCACTCACCGAGGACCTGCTGACGGTACGCTGTCGGCGTCATGACCAGCCGCCGACGCATCACAGCGGAGAGATGCTGGGAACTGGCGAATCCGCATTTGTGCGCGATTTCGGTGATGCTGAACGAGGGGTTGCCCAGCAGCTCGCATGCTCGTGCAACGCGGCGGTTCATCAACCATCGATGCGGCGGGTCGCCCGTGCCTTCGCGGAAAAGTGTTGTAAGACGCGCCGGTGATAGGCCCACCTCTTGAGCCACGTCGTCAAGACCGACATCGTCTGACAGATGGGCTTCGAGGAATCCGATCGCGCGCCCTAGCCGCCAGTCTCGATAGCCCGGTCCGCTGCGTGCACTCAGCGCTCTGGTGCCCGATAGGCTTGAATGTTGCCGTATCAGGCGGACAACGAGTTGTTGGCCAAGGGAATCGATCATCATGCGGGAGCATCCGTCGGGGCAGGCCATCTCGCGAATCATCTGCCGCGAGATTCCCTCCACGAAAGGATCCCTTGAGCACATCGGGTCGATAAGAGTGACCGATCCAGCCGACTTCATCGCGCCGATTTCCACGGCGGCACGTTCCACAAAAGCATGCGGCACATACACGTGCAGACAGCTGAATGGCCGCTCTGCCTTCACTATTCCCCTGGGTTGTTCGCCGGCAACCACCATGTTCATATGGAAAGCCGGATGCACACGACTCCATTTGAGGCGTCCGTCCCCAAAGTAGGTGTGGTGATGCTTCCCGTTCAGTGCAATCGAGATGAGGTGCGTCGTCTCGGCCGGGGGACCGAAAAGTTCGAGTGGCGATTGGCTTTCGAAGCGCCAAACCGCTGCCGACACGCCTCCACTGGAACCCCTGATATGCCGTTCGGGTTTCAGTCCCCATCCCTCTGCGATCATTTCGGCAGTCACGAATGCCACCGGCTTCACCGGCGTGCTCCGAGTCCGGCACCGGGCGTAGTTGCGAGCCGGGCCGACGGTGGGCAGCCATACGCAACCCGCTGGCTTCGTGGCGAAATCATAAGGACCAGTGTCTGTTTAACGACGGCGCGGCAAGCAGTCCTCAATCGGACATCGGTCCCACAAAAAGCGACGCAGTAGGCGGCGCGTGTGCTACGTCACACTAGCCACGCACGTTTTGTGCACGGAATGCGCAGCACGGACACGCCCCGCAGACTTGACCGACGGTAGACACGACAGTGGGCTTAGCCGTCGCTCCGACGTGCATCACATCGGTGGGCCTATGTGTTTGGTTCACAACACTATTCATCAACGGAAGGACGCATGGTGCTGCGCGATAAGGTTGTGCCCGAGGGACAGCTATTCATTGACGGCGAGTTCCGCGTTGCTGACAGCACTGCGCCGGTCGTGGAAGCAGCGACCGAGACGGTCCTGGGCAATGGGGCCGATGCAACACGGGGCGACATCGACGACGCGGTGGCCGCGTCCCGCCGCGCACTGGATGCGTGGATAAACACCCCCGCGGACGAGCGGGCCCAAATCCTTGGTCGATTCGCCGATGCGCTCGAGAAGCGCGCCGAATACACCAGCGAACTATGCACTCGCGAAATGGGAGCACCCCTGGCCCTCTCCCGCCTGATGAACGGCTTCTTGCCGGTTGCCGCCTTTCGTTACTATGCCGGCCTAATTGGCACATGCGACATAGAGGAAACCAGGCCGAGCGTGGTCGGACACACCATCGTGCGCCGAACGGCGGTCGGTGTGGTCGGCGCCATCGTCCCGTGGAACGTGCCCCAAATCCTCGCGGCGGCGAAGCTCGCCCCGGCGTTGGCGGCGGGATGCACCGTGGTGTTGAAGCCGTCGCCGGAGACAGCCTTGGACGCCGGGGTATTCGGGGAAGCAGCCGCCGAATCGCGGTTACCGCCCGGCGTGCTCAATGTCGTCCCTGGCGGCCGTGACGCCGGTGCTTACCTGGTTGGTCATCCCGGCGTCGACAAAGTCGCGTTTACCGGCTCAACGGCCGCGGGTCGCCTCATCGCCCAAACCTGCGGAGGGCTCATCCGTCCGGTCACCTTGGAGTTGGGCGGAAAGTCCGCCGCGATCATTCTTGACGACGCCGACATCGACCTCACGATGCAGGGTTTGCGATCGGTGTCCTTCTGCAACAACGGCCAGGCCTGTTATGCCAACACGCGGGTCCTGGCGCCACGCTCTCGTTACAGCGAGATCGTCGATGCCCTAGCGGAACTGGCGAACTCGCTAGTGGTCGGCGATCCGATCGATCAGTCCGTGGAAATTGGGCCCCTGGTGAGCTCGCGACAGCGCGAACGGGTGCTGGGCTATATCGAAAGCGGAAAAGCCGGGGGTGCTCGACTCGTCGCCGGCGGCGGCGTACCCGCTGACTGTCAGCGCGGTTGGTATGTAGCGCCCACAGTATTCGCCGACGTAGACAACTCATCGCGCATTGCACAGGACGAAATCTTCGGGCCTGTCGTATCGGTCATCCCCTACGACTCCGACGGCGAAGCCATTGACATCGCCAACGACTCAGAATTTGGCCTCGGTGGCACCGTGTGGTCATCCGACGAAGCGCGGGCGTGCCAGATCGCCCGCGCCGTAGAGACGGGCACCATCGGCATCAACCACTACCAGCCGGATCTCGGTGCGCCATTCGGCGGCATCAAAGCAAGCGGGATCGGAAAAGAGTTTGGGCCTGAGGGTCTGGCCGCCTACCAGTCGGTCAAGTCGATCTTCCGTAGCACACCAATGGGCTAAGCTCCGGCCGGCGGAAGAATGCGATCGCCGAAGTCGGCATCGACCCTGGGCCGCCGCGGTGCGTCACCTCGTGCCATAAGCGCGGCACACAGATTCGTCGCTAACGACCCGCGAGTCCGAGCTTGTTATAGGGAATGCCGATCTTTGATGTATTCCGCGGCGCGCTCGCCGATTACGACGCAGGGGGCCATCGTGTTGCCAGAGGTAATGCGCGGCATGATGGAGGCGTCGGCAACTCGCAAGTTTTCAATGCCGTGCACACGAAGGTCGCTGCCAACGACCGACAACGAGTCATCGCCCAATTTGGCCGTCCCTGACGAATGCCAGAATGGGACCACCGCATTTCGGACGAATGCCCTTAGCTCATCGCCTTGGAGGTTGCCTGGCATCAACTCGCGTTTGACGAATGGTCGAAGCGCCGCCGAGCTGCCCAAGTCCCGCAGAAACTCCACGCAGGAAACGGCGAGCTCAAGGTCGTCGGGATCCGACAACGAGTTGACGTTCAAGCGGGGTGGGTCATCGGGTGCCGAGCCGCCCAAGCGGACGGTGCCGCGACTACGCGGGTGGGTGAGCGAACCGGCCAAAGTCCAGCACGACGTCGGCAGCTCGCCAAACTGAGCCGCGATCTCAGGGCTTGCAAATGGCGCCGCTGCCTGACAGCAGAACAGATCCGGAGCGTCCAAACGAGGATTACTCGTCCAAAACAGCTGTGTTTCGCCCTGGTTTGACGCCGTGAATGGGTGCGGGAACTCAAAGTTGAGCGGTAGACATGGATGGTCCTGGAGGTTCTTGCCGACGCCGGGGAGATGCTGGCGGACCTCGATCCCGAATGCACGCAACTCGGACGCATCACCAATACCTGACTGCATCAACACCTTTGGACTGTTGATCGCACCAAGTGATAGCACAACTTCCCCGCGGGCAGCGACATGCTGCAGCCGGCCGTCGCGAGATATCTCAACACCGGTGACTCGGTTGCCTTCAGCCGAAAGGCGGGTAACCACGGCGTGCGTGAGGATTGTCAGATTTGGCCTATCCAAGATGGGATAGACATATGAGCGAAACATCGACTGACGCCGGCCGTTGACAACAGTCAAGTCAACGATCGCTGCGCCACCGTCGCCCTCCATCATCTTGCCATTGGGAGTCTCGAAGGTAGGCAGGCCCATGGACCGGGCCACCTCGAGCGTTGTTGCGGCGAGCCGATTTGAGCTTGAGGCCGGTTGAACCCCAACCGGCCCTCCGCTGCCTCGATATCTGGGATCTGGGGCGCCGCCCCAGTCTTCGATCCGTCGATAAATGTCTACGACCGCTTTGTAGCTCCAGCCAGGGTCGTCCGCCTCAGCGGCGTAAAAATCCCAATCGGACCGATGGCCGCGCGCCCATGCCATCACGTTGATACTCGATCCGCCGCCAAGAACCTTGCCCATCGACATCAGGAATACGCGGTTGTTGATATGCGGGTTAGGCTCGCTCTGAAATGCCCAGTCGCGTTCGCCGCCAAGGTTTGTCGCCCATAATTCCGGCGTCATGACGGATGGGGTCGCATCGTGGGTGCCGGCCTCAAGCAGCAGCACTGAGACATCGGGATTGTCGGATAGTCTTCGCGCAACCACCGAACCTGAGGATCCTGCACCACAGACAATGAAGTCGTATTCGGCGAACAGCGTGGATTCTGCCAGACGCTTCACGTCATGGTCGCTCGCTTCGACTTCGGACTGTATTGATTTGTTGGGCTGCAATGGCATATAGGTTCTCCAGCTCACGCTACGAAATCATTGGCACTACGCCGGGTTCGTCTCGATGGCGCTGCCGCGTTGCAGCCCGTGAATTACTTCGTCTTCGGCTCTTGACGACGTCCAAGCTCAATCCGCCAGGGTCACTAGCCAGTTTGTTGGGTTGTGGGGGCTATCCGGGAGGGCAATTACTGCCGTCCACCGCACAGAAAGTGACATCGAGCGGTGGCGCATCGCGCCCGGTACGCCGGTTAACGACCGACAGTTGCAAACCGCTGCGCAGTCCGTGTTCTCATCCGCGAGATGTCGTGCGGAATCTGTCCCGATAGGTAGTCGGCGTGATGCCGATGTGGTTGAGAAACGCCCTTCTCAGCGTTTCCGTGCTGCCGAAACCCGCCATCCGCGCGCTTTCAGCGACTGGTCGCCCTGCTTCGAGTAACGCACGGGCGAAGTCGATTCGAACCAATTCGACGTAGTGGGCCGGAGTCATCCGCAGCTCAGAATGAAAAAGTCGCGTCAGTTGGCGTGTGCTAAGAGACGCCCTTAAGGCCAGCTTCTTCACACTGTGATCGTCGCCAGGATTGGCGGCAATGGCGTCGATGACCACCCGCAGTGGGGAGTCTGGCGGCGGATTGGCTTCTATCAAGACGGAGAATTGCGATTGCCCACCAGCTCGTTTGAGGTATACCACCAACGACCGTGCAACTTTGCGGACCAGCTCTGGTCCATAATCGAGCTCAACCAACGCCAGTGCAAGGTCGACGCCCGCGGAGACACCGGCGGACGTATACACGTCGCCGTCGCGGACGAAGATCGCATCGGGTTCGACGGCGATATCTGGGAAGGCACGGGCTAGGCGTTGGGCCTGCCGCCAATGGGTGGTGGCGCGACGACCGCTGAGCAGCCCCGCTTGCGCCAGGATAAAGGCGCCCGTGCAGACCGATGCCAAACGCCGAGTTCGTGCCGATAAGATTACCAAAGCACCGACGAGCGCGGGATCGATCGGCTGTCCGACCAGATTTTCACCACCGGCCACCAACACGGTATCGACAGATTCGATTGATGAAATATCGTGCGTGACAGCGAATTTCGTTCCTATCGATGCGGTCACATCACGTCCGTCAACCGATGCGAATTCTAGTGAATAATCTGCACCGAACCGATTGCTTTCGGTGAAGACCTCGGCAGGACCGGCCACGTCTAGTAGCTTCACACCGTCGAATACGACGATCACCACGACTCGCGCGGCCGCTTCCACGTCGGCACCATGCCCTATCGCGTTGCTTGTCGGAACAGGTTATGCCAAGACTAATCGATCCTCCACTGCCGTATCCAACCCCGAAATCGCTTGGCCGGGAGAGCTATCCTCAGATATTTGTCCCCTACACCGCCGATCGGACTGGTTTCAACAGATCGTGCATGCCGACACGATGCAACATCTCGGCCCTGAGCCTGTCGAGCACCGCGAATCCGACTCCGACGCCGTCCTGGGCGGGATCGATGTGGAACCGAAACGGACGCTTGCCGAACGGTGTTTGCACAACGTTGACCAGAGCGTCTGCAACTGCAGACACGTCGGCGCCCGCGGGCACTATCGTGTCGATCGCTTTCCGCACTCGGGCTCCAATATCCGCGCAGGGTCCATTCTCGTACTGGGCGGCCACCGTACGATCACCGGGAGAACTAGCATTGGCGAAGTGATCGGTACCACCGGGGAATGCACCGGGAACGACGATGGAAGTTTCGATGCCCCAACGGGTTAACTCCGATGCGTAGGACACCGCCAGTGAGTCCATCGCGGCCTTGGCGGCGAAATATGGGGCAAGATACGGCGGGACAACCTCCGCCGCGCTACTGCTGGATACCCAGATCAGAAGACCTCGCCTCTGTCGTCGCATATGTGGCAGTACGGCGCGATTGATCCGCTGCGTGCTCACCACATTGACGTCGTACAAGTCGGCCAACTGCTGTGGCACAAACGCCTCGGCCGGTCCAAAAGCCATGCGGCACGCGTTGTGTATCAGGACGTCGATACGCCCATTCGCTTCGACGACCCGTTCAATCGCGGCATCCACCGACTGCTGCGATTGCACGTCCATCTCCACGGTCCGCAGCTCGACGCCGTTGTCCCTCGCGAAATGGGCGGCCGTTTCCACTTGTGCACGGTGGCGGCCGGCGGTCTCACGCATGGACGCATAGACCGTGTGGCCCGCCAGCGCCAGCGCCTCAGCAGCCAACTGGCCGACTGCGCTCGATGCGCCGGTGACCACGATCACGTCGGGAGCCATCTTGAGAGAATGCCGCGAGCGAGCACTCAATCGCATCCGCCGATGGCTAGTTAAGGGCGCGATCTAACTGGCTCCGAGAGCTGATGTCCAGCTTGGCAAAGACCTTGCGCAGGTGGTACTGGACGGTTTTGGCGCTGATGAACAAGCGAGCGCCGATCTCCGGATTGGAGAGCCCATCGCGTGCCAGGCGGGCTATTTGGGATTCTTGAGCGGTCAGCTCAACGATGCTCGTATCAGCCGTGCGCATGCTGGCATCTGCACCGGCGGCCACCAGTTCGCGCCGCGCTCGCTCCGCGAACGCAGCCATACCCATCGTCTCCAGCATGTGGTGAGCCGTGCGTAGCTGCGCGCGCCCATCGATGCGTCGGCGCTCCCGGAGTAACCATTCCCCGTAGATCAGGTGTGCGCGGGCCAGCTCGGCGCGCACGCGGCTGCGGCCGAAGTGCGTGATCGCCGCTCGGTAGAGGCGCTCGGCGTTCTCCCCCTCCGAAATCAGCGCACGCGAGCGCATTTCAACTCCCAGCGCCCACTCGGTACCACTGGCGGTCGTCATCTCTGCGACCCAGTGCACAGCGGCCGAAGCGATCTCGGTCATCCCGCTGCGTGCGGCCGCCTCAACGAGCTCCGCAGCGGCCCAATTCGCTATGCCCGGGTATCGGACATCGGGGTACTCCTGCTCGTCAAGAGCTAGCTGCGCAGCGGCCACCGCCCCCGGATAATCGCCAACACCATTGCGTAGCACCGCCCTTGCCCACTCGGCGCACGCCACCCCGATGCCTTCACCTCGTTCGGTCACCTGGTTCATGGTGATCTCGATCAGGGCGGACGTCTCGACTTCCCTGCCGCGCAACGCCGCAAGGCGCATGGCGGCGTACGGCGCGAGGTTGCTCCCCGTCGCCTCGGTAACCGTAGATTGCTCGTCGATTATCACGCCCGCAGCGGTGAGATCGCCCGCGAACAACAGCATCATCGCCCGCGTACTCAGGGCGAGCGGCAGCTCGTTGAGCGCGCCGCACTCACGCGCGAGCTGGAGATAGCGGACCGATAACGGATCCCAGTGCTCGTCGTCCCACAAGTGCAGAGCAGCGAGATTGACGTGCCACATCCAGCGCAGCTCCTCGTCGGACGACATGCCGACGCCGAACGTCCTCAGCGCTTCTCGTAGGTCCGGAACCGCCGCCGCGTATCCCTCGACGAAGTTCGCCGCCCAGCCGTCCAGGAGAATGTCGGGGGCGCGCGGGCTGCGCGGGGGTGTTGGGGCCACGGCCGCGGCTCGAGCCACTTCACGAACGCCGCCGCCAGGGCTGGCTAGGCGGCCGGCGAACGCCGCGGCGTTGATGGCGTCGAGATACGTTTCCCTCGCGAGTCCGGCGTCGATCGGCTCGATCCGCTTGGCAGCCGTCAGCAACAGGAGCGGGGCGTCGCCGCCCCGGCTCGTGGCAAAAGCGAGCTGGGCGCGTAGCAGGTCGACGCGTGCACGCTGCAGCTCGTCGAGCGGTCCGGCATTCGCCATCGACAACAAATCCGCCACCGCATCGAATGCGCCCGCCTGCACCTTCGTGTACGCCGCGGCGATCGCCCGTCCAGACCGTTTTATCGGGTCGAGCGTCAAGCGGGCCGCGCGTTCGAGGAACGCTGCTGCCGCGGCCAGCCCACCTCGTGCACGCGCCTGGTCGGCAGAATGCTCCAGCAGCTCGGCAATGTCCTCGTCCGGCCGCGAAGCGGCCTCGGCCAAGTGCCAGACGCGGCGGTCGGGATCAAGCGTCGGGTCGGTGACCGCCGCCAGTGCGCCGTGGACCGCCTGGCGCTCGGTCGGCGACGCCGACCAATAGGTTGCGGAACGCGCCAGAGGGTGCCGAAAGCGCACCCGGGTTCCGATCTCAGCCAGGCCCGACTCCGCCGCATCAGCCCCGGCAACAGCCGCAGACGCGGCCGAGATGCCAAGCCGCTCCGCGGCACTCCAGACCAGCGCTGGGTCACCGGTGGGGTCGGCGGCCGCGATCAATAGCAGCATTCGGGCGTCGGCGGGCAATGCGGCGTGGCGACGTCGAAAGCTCTCCTCGACGGCGCCAGCGACTGGCGCCGCCGCGGGCAGCCCGAAACCGCCAGCCAGTTCTGCCGTGGTCATGCGGCGTGGCAGCTCCATCAAGGCGAGGGGGTTGCCGCTCGTCTCGGCGACTATCTGTTCGCGAACCCGTTCATCCAGTGACCCGGGCAGGGCCGCATCCAGCAGCGCACGCGCATCCGCTTTCGGCAGGCCGCTGACGACCAGCTCCGGCAGGCCGGCGAGTTCAACTCCAGGCGCCCGGGTCGCGAAGACGATGCCGACCGCTTCCGCCCCGAGGCGTCTGGCGACGAACGCGAGGATCTGCGCCGAGGCGTGATCCAGCCACTGCTGATCGTCGACCAGACACAACAGCGGCTGCTCCTCAGCGACGTCCGACAGCAAACTCAAGACGGAGAGGCCGATCAGAAACGGGTCTGGCGCCGACCCCGAGCTCATGCCTAAGGCAGTCCGCAGAGCCTCTCGCTGTGGGCCCGGAAGGCGAAGCACCCGGCCGAGCAAGGGGGCGGACAGTTGGTGCAATCCTGCGAACGGTAGTTCCATCTCCGACTGAATCCCCGCCGCGCGCAAGACCTTGCAGCCTGATGCGTTGACGGCCAGGTATTCCATTAGCGCGGTCTTACCGATGCCCGGCTCGCCATGCAGTACTAGGGCTCGACTGTCACTGGCTCGCAACGCGGCCAACAATCGATCGAGCACACCGCGTTCGGCGTGGCGACCAATCAGCCTTAACCCGGTGCCTTCGCTATGTGACACGGAGCTGACGCTATCCGAGCCGCCAATCCACCGCACGTGGCGCAGCCCTCGATTTGCGGATGCGCAAGCGCCCGCTAGTCAAGGACTCGGTCGAGTTGGCTACGCGAGCTGATGTCGAGCTTGGCGAAGACCTTGCGCAGGTGGTACTGGGCGGTGCGTGGGCTGATGAATAATCTCGCGCCGATCTCGGGGTTCGACAGGCCTTCGCGTGCCAGCCGCGCGACCTCAATCTCCTGCGCGGTCAGTTGTTCTCCGCTCACATCGGCGGTGCGCTTCCGGGCCGTCGCGCCAGTGGCTTGCAGCTCACGCCTGGCCCGTTCTGCGAACGCCTCGATTCCCATCCTCTCCAGCATGTCGTGCGCGATTCGCAGCTGTGCCCGGGCGTCGGTGCGGCGACGTTGCCGGCGAAGCCATTCGCCGTACAGCAGGTGCGCACGGGCAAGTTCGGCACGCATGCGCGTAAGGCCAAGCCGCTCGACCGCCTCGCGATACAGCGGCTCGGCCAGCGCACCGTCAGTCAGCAACGCTCGCGAACGCGCTTCGACGCCGAGTGCCCAATGGGTGCCGCTGGCGCGGGTCATCTCGGTGAGCCGATCAAGTGTGACGGCTGCGATCTCTGTCATACCCCCACGCGCTGCGGCCTCGATCAGCTCGACGGCGGCCCAGGTAGATACGCCGATGTCAGCATGCTGCTCGGCAGCGCGGCGAGCCGCCGCTTGGGCGGTCCTGTAGTCACCATTGCCGTTGCCCAGAACAGCCGTCGCCCACTCGGCAATCGTCAGCCCAACACCTTCCCCGCGCCGCACTATGTCTGTAGTGGTGTGTTCGATCAGTGACGAAGCTTCGGCTTGCTTACCGCGAAATGCAGCGAGACCCAACGCACCATGGGGCGCGGCGCTGTCGCCCGTCGCCTCTGTGACCATCTCGGCCTCATGAATCAGAGATTCCGCGGCGGACAATTCTCCTGCAGCCAGCAACATCACGGCACGCGAGCTCAACGCGGGGGGCAGCTCAGTCAAGGCGCCGGTGGAACGGGCAATCTCGACGTGGCGGGCCGACAGCACCTCCCAGCTTGTCTCGTCCCACAAGTGCAACGCGGCGATACCGGCCAGCCATAGACATCGGAGCTCGTCGACGCACGAAGTTATGGCCGCTCTGACCGCGCGGCGCAGGAGTGGGGCCGCCGCCGCATATCCGTCGGTGAAATGTGCTGCGAGGCCGTCCAGGAGGAGGTCGGACAGTTGCGATGTTGACGGGCGCGGTGATGTCGCGGCGGCGCTTGCCACGTCGGCTACGCCGCAACCTTTCCCTAGTCGGCCCGAGAACATGGCGGCCGACATAGCATCCAAATATGTTGTGCGCGAGAGTAATACATCGACTTTCTCCAGCCGTTTGGCGGCCGTGAGCAATAGCGGGGGCGCGTCACTGCCGCGGTTTGTGACGAAGGCCAACTGAGCGCGCACCAAGTCGACCCGGGCGCGTTCGAAGTCGTTCAAGGGCCCGGCCTCGGCTTGAGCTATCAGGTCTAGTGCGGCATCGAATGCACCGGCTTCTACCTTTGCCGCAGCGGCATCCAGCGCCCGTTGAGCGCGATGCGCGGGATCGACGGTCAACGCCGTGGCGCGCTCAAGGAAAGCCGCGGCGGCCGCTACCCCGCCGCGCGCACGAGCGCGACCCGCCGAACGTATCAGCTCAGCGGCGACATCCTGATCCGGCGCGGCTGCAGCCTGAGCCAGGTGCCAGGCGCGCCGGTCCGGATCCGCCTCGGGATCCATAACACTGGCAAGGGCCCGGTGGGCCCGCTTTCGTTGCAGCGATGTTCCGAAGCGGTAGGCGGCGGAGCGCGCGAGCGGGTGCCGGAACAACACCCGGGCCTCGATCTCCAAGAGGCCCCCATCGACCGCGGGCGCTGCCGAGTCGGGGTGGATCCCCAGCTGCGTGCCGGCCGCCCATATCAGCGCTGAATTGCCGGTCGGCTCCGCGGCCGCCAGGACCAACAGGTTTCGGGTCGGGTCGGGCATGGCACCGATGCGCCGACTGAAGCTCTCCTCTACGACTCCGGAAAGCCTTGTGGCGCTTGGTAAACCGAATCCGCCTGCCAGATCGTGGGCACTGAGTCCGCGCGGCAGTTCCACCAATGCCAGTGGGTTGCCGCGTGTTTCGGCGACGATCTGATCGCGCACTTGTGTGTCCAATGGTCCGGTCAACACCATGTCCAACAGCACACGCGCTTCAGCGTCCGGCAATCCGCTGATAGCCAGGTGCGGCAACGCGGCCAGATCGCGTCCCGGCACGCGCGCGGCGAAGACCAGGCCGACGGGTTCCGCGAAAAGGCGCCGCGCTACGAACGCAAGCACCTGAGCGGAGGCACGGTCGAGCCACTGTTCGTCGTCGATCAGGCAGACGACGGGGCGCTCGTCGGCGACCTCAGACAGCAAGCTCAAGACGGCCAGCCCGATCAAAAAGCGGTCTGGCGGCGGCCCGTTAACCATCCCAAACGCGGTCTGTAGCGCCTCACGTTGAGGCCTTGAAAGCCGCTCCAGGTAGGCCATCATGGGACTACACAATTGATGGAGCGCGGCGAACGCAAGTTCCATCTCGGACTGGACGCCGGCCACACGGATCACGAGGCAATTTGATGCCCGCTCCGCCAAGTAACTCAGCAACGCGGACTTTCCGACCCCTGCCTCGCCATGAATGACGAGCGTGCGGCTTTCGTCGGCGCAGACAGCGTCGATGAGCTCGTCGAGAGCCGTGCACTCGGCCTGTCGGCCGATCAGCTCAATCGTCGCGCCCACGAGGGCACCCTGCCGATATCCGCACCGCCTTGTCCATTCCAGCGCGTAGGGATGCCTCGGATCGTATTACGTTGAGGTGACCTATGCCAGAGATGGCCTAATCGGCCGCCGCAAGACGTGTTCAGCCCGCCGCGGCCAGGCCGGCCGTCATCTCGTCGTGCGGCGGCCACAGTGGCTGCGGCACTTCGATGCCGAACGGCTTGTCCCAGCCGTTGCGGGACGAAACCTGGTGCACCGGATGGCGATTGGCCGCGACGCCCCACCTGCCCAACGGGTAGCCCAGGGTGAGCATCGCCGACATCTTCCAGCCCTGCTCGGCCGGAACTCCCAGTAGCTCGTTCACCTCGTCCTCGAAATTGCGGAGCACCATCGTCATGACACCGCCGACTCCCTCGGCGCGGGCGGCGAGCAACGCACTCCAGATGGCCGGGTAGATGTTGGCGCCGCCTAGGTCATCGATGGAGTAGACGAACAGCAACAGGGGGACCTCTTCGAAATGGTCGGCCAGGTAGTTGCCCGAGCCCTTCATTCGGCGCATCGTTTCGGCGTGCGCGGCGGGATCCGCTCCCGGCGCCGTGGCGACCATCGGTCCCGTTCCCGTGCTGAACTTCTCGTATTCGATGGCGCGGGCCTTGCGGAACAGTTCGGCGAACTTGCCGATGAGTTCCCGATCGTCCACGGCCACGAAGTGCCAACGCTGGGTGTTGCCCCCGTTCGGGGCGCGCACGGCCGCATCGAGGATGCGCGCCTGGGTCTCCAACGGAATCGGATCCGGGCGCAGCCGGCGCATCATCCGGGTGGTGTACAGGCCTTCGTAGATGTCCATTGTTCTGCTCCTTCCACTATTCGGGCCAAGGACTGTTGTGGATCGCGTCGACCATGTTGGCGGGCGTGAAGTTCGGATCGAAATGCGCCAGGACGTCGGCGTTCATGGTGCCGTAGGTGGTCTCCGGGCGGTGCTTCATGCCTTCGTTGAAGGCGACCAGGATGCGGTTCTTGAAGTCGGGACGCGGGTGGGCCGCGGTGACCGCCTCGACAGCGTCAGAAGGCAGGGCCTCGCGGCCGGCACCGACGACGTCGGTCGCGACACCGGCGATGAGCAAACTGATTTCCGGGTCCAGGCGGGCCGGCACGCCGGGCGTCGTGTGCAGGGCGATGCCCAACCACACCTTCTGCGCCTGCGCTTCCTCGACGCCACGTTCCACCAAGAATTCGCGCGCCGCGTCGGCACCGTCGATTTCGAAGCGCTCGGTCGAGGCGCCGTAGCGCGAGGTGAGACCCAGGTCGTGGAACATCGCCGCCACGTAGAGCAGTTCCAGGTCTGGGTGCAGCCCGAGGCGGCGCCCGTGAAGCGCGCCGAAGAAGTACGCCCGCCGGGAATGGTGGAAGAGGACGTCGTCCTCGGCGGCGCGGATGAACTCGGTTGCCTCGCGCACCAGCGCGGTGTCGGGGACCACGATGTCCGCAACGGCTGTTGTCGATGGAATGGCCATGACCGCGTCTCCTTCACTGCTTGCCTGAAGTGTGCGCCGCCGCGCGGTCAGGGAGGAGTCGGTTTGCGGCCGTTCTTCCCACAGAATCCGACATTGGCCGTCAGGCGGTGAGGATCGCCTGGGCCACCTCGTCGGGGTGGGTGAGCAGCCCATTGTGCGTGCCCGCAACGACGACCGGCCGGACCCCGATCCGCGCGGCCGATTCGGCCGCCGGCCGCGGCATCGCCAGGTCGTCTTCGCCGGCGATGTAGACCAACGGGATGCCAAGGTCGATCGGGTGGATGTCGAGGGCACCGAGGAAGTAACCGCCGGGCTGAACGGTGAGCAGGTCCGCCACCAGCCGCTGTAGGTCAGCACAGACGCCCTGCATCAGTTCCCGTCCGAGATAGTCCGCGGTTGCCGGAACGCCTCCGACTGGCGATTCCTCGATCCACCGCAGCGCGGACAGGCGCTTGTCGGGCGGGTTCTCGTCGATCAGCGACCTGCCGGGCAGCGGCACGTGCGCGTTGTAGTACACCAGTTTCTCGACTCGACCGGCGAGCACTTGCGCGGCGCCGGTCGCGGGGAAACCGCCCCAGCTGTGGGCAACCAACACCACCGCGCCGGATTCCCGCCGCCGCACCTGCCGGGCGATGTAATCGACCGCATCGTGAAGTTGGTATCCCGAGGGATCCTCGCCGTCGCCCATACCGGGCAGCGTCAAGGTGATAGCCCGGTGGCCCGCCGCGCGCAGCCGCTGGGCGACCGGACGCCAAGACCACGCCCCATGCCAGGCGCCGGGGATCAGGACGTATGTCGACATGTCCGCTAATCAGCCGGGGTGGCCGGGCCGGGCGGCGGCCAGGTCACCGGTGGCCAAATCCGAAGTGTGGCAGTCGCTTCGCGTCATGTCCTGCTTTCTGTCGATCGAGGCCGCGCTTACGCTGAGGCCCGAGCCGCTATCGGGACGTTCCGCGCATTCGGGACCATGCGCAGCATCGTGGATGGATGAATCAGCTCCGCGCGCCGGCCGACCATGTTCATCAGATGCAGGAATCGCTGGACCATTTCCGGATCGGTTTGCGCGGCGCGGACCATGTGCTCCACCAGAGCGTTCCTGAGCCGCACCGACACGGTTCGCTTCCCCGCTATTTGCGGCAGTGCCAAGTCCGAACTCACGGCGGTGTGCCAGGCCACGGCGATCTCCTTGGCAGCGCGGCCGAAGAACCGCCGTGGCAGTTTGTCGCCGCCGTCCCGAAGACAATCACGCAGAATCAACGCCTCGATGGCGGCGATCGACATGCCTTGGCCGTAAAGCGGATTGAAATTGCACAGCGCGTCGCCCATCACGATCAGGCCGTCGGGCTTGCGCGTCAGCTTGTCGTAGCGTCGCCATCGATTCGAGGGAAACTTGTAATGCGTGACGTCCGCGAGCGGTTCCGCGGCCCGCGCGGCGGCCAGCACATGTGGGGGCGCTACACCGGTCAGACAATCGAACAGGGCGGCGCGATCGGTGGGCGCCGGTTGCCCGGACAGCGTTTGCACCGCGAGCATGTACGCGTTGTTCTCCCCGGCGAACATCGCGAATGCGACCGGGCGGCTGGGCTGGGCGGCGGTGAGCGTGACGTTCTCCCGCAAGGTGCCCGGCTCCAGATAAACCGGCAGACCGGCGTAGGTGACGTGCACCTTCAATTCGTCCTCGCGTGGACGGCGATACCCGAGTTCTTCGAGAAAGATCGGTGTCCGCGAGCCGCGGCCCGTCGCGTCAACGACAAGGTCTGCGGTCAGGACGCTTTCGGCGCCCGAGTCACGTCGCGCCACCACGACACCCGTCACGCGGGCGCGCTGCTGGGTGGACGTCAACCGGACCGCGTCACAGCCCTGCAGCAACTCGACATTGGGAAGGGCATGCACGCGTCGACGTAGGTTCCACTCGAGAAAAGCGCGGTGCGCGTAGTGGATAACGATCGACTCCGGGTCGGGGACGTTGCCCGAGCGCAGCAACTCGTGTCCACCGAAATTGATGCAGAGGCGCGACAGGTCGCCGTCGTCCCAGACTCGGGCACCGCCGACCACCAATTCGTCGAGGAAACCGGGAAAAAGCTGTTCCAAACTTCGTGTCAGCCGTGCCGGTGGGATGTGCGGCAGGCCGCCTTGCGGGACCCCGCGGCGGGTCCGCGGTCCGTCCGGGAGAACGTCTCGTTCGATCACGACAACGTCGCGATAAAAGTCGGCCAGTACCCGTGCCGCCAGTAAGCCGGTGATGCTTCCCCCGAGAACTATTGCGGTGTCCCCGATTTCGGACGCGTTCGTCTTCAAGCTGACTCCTGTGATCGCACCTGATGAGAACCGCCGCATCCCCCGGCGGTCACCGCTCAGTCTGCTGCGGTGACCGTCGGGGCACCGGTGCGATTTCAGACCGCTATCCCACAGTTCGCGACATCACCGGCCGCGCGGACGGAGCGCCTACTCGGGCCAGGTGTTGTCCAGGATGATCTCGACGAAGTCGTCACGGCGGAAAGTGGGATCGAAGTGTTGCAGCACATCGGCGTTGACGGTGCCAAAGGTGCTGTGCGGGCGGTGTTTCATGCCTTCGTTGAAGGCAGCCAAGATTCGCCGCTTGAAGTCAGGCCGGGGATGCGCCGCGGTGACCGCGGCGAGGGCTTCCGCGGAAAGGTCGTCGCGTCCGATGCCCAGCACGTCGGTCTCGACACCGGCTGTGACCAAAGCGATTTCGGGTTCCATGAATTCGGGTATGCCGGGCGTGGTGTGCAACGCGATGCCGAGCCACACTTTGGCGGCGTCGGCCTCGCCGACGCCGTGCTCCAACAGGAAAGCCCGCGCCGCGTTGGCGCTGTCCACCTCGAAGCGCAGGGTGGACGTGCGATACCGCTCGGTGAGGCCCAGGTCGTGGAACATCGCCCCGGCGTACAGCAATTCCAGGTCGGGCTCCAGGCCCCGGCGCCGCCCCTGCAGCGCACCGAAGAAGAACACGCGCCGCGAATGGTCGAAGAGCAGGTCACCCTCGGCCTCGCGGATGAACTCGGTGATCTCGCGAACCAGCGGGGTGTCCGGTATGACGATGTCGGCGATACTCTCGACGTGTTGAGTGACCATGATCAACCTCCTGTGTCGGGTGGACTGTCCTCAGTATTCGACCGCGCCGTTCAAGCCACCCGAATCGTTTGAGCCGTCTTCACCACAGAATGCGACGCGTTCGCCACCGTCGGTCGGCCCGCTAGCCGCCCAGCCGCCATATTTCCCACAAATTGCGACACAATGGCTGGCGTGACCGAAGCCAAAGCGCGTACGCGGGTGGTGGTGATCGTCGTGTTCGACGGGGTGACGCTGTTGGACGTCGCGGGCGCGGGTGAGGTCTTCGTCGAGGCCAACCGGTTCGGCGCCGACTACCAGGTCAAGATCGCGTCGCTGGACGGGTGCGACGTGACCAGTTCGCTCGGGTCCCGACTTGGCGTGACCGACAGCATTGCGGCGATCGAATCCGCCGACACCGTCCTGGTCGCCGGCAGCGACAACCTGCCCGCGCACGCCATCGACCCCGCCCTGGTCGAGGCCATCCGATCGGTGTCGGCCCGGACCCGGCGGCTGGCCTCCATCTGCACCGGGTCGTTCGTCCTCGCGCAGGCGGGCCTGCTCAGCGGAAGGCGCGCCACCACGCACTGGCACGATGCCCGGCGGTTCGCGCGTGCCTTCCCCGATGTCACCGTCGATCCCGACGCGATCTTCGTCCGCGACGGCAACGTCTTCACCTCGGCCGGGATCTCGTCGGGCATCGACCTGGCGCTGGCGCTGGTCGAAATGGATTACGGCACCGAACTGGTCCGCAACGTTGCCCGGTGGCTGGTCGTCTACCTCAAACGCGCAGGGGGCCAATCACAATTCTCGGTGTTGGTCGAGGCCGATCCCCCGCCGCAGTCGCCGCTGCGTGCGGTCATCGACGCGGTCGCGGCCGACCCGGCCGCGAACCACAGCGTGCAGTCCCTTGCCGCGCGGGCGTCACTGAGCACCCGTCAGCTGACCCGGCTCTTCCAATCCGAGCTCGGGATGACCCCGGCCCGCTATGTCGAATTGGTTCGCATCGATTTCGCCCGTGGGGCACTGGAATCCGGCCGGTCCGTCAGCGAGTCCGCGGGCATGGCCGGCTTCGGCAGCAGCGAAACCCTGCGACGCGTGTTCGTCAACCACCTGGGCATCAGCCCGAAGGCCTATCGGGACAGGTTCCGAACGGCCTACGCCTGAGCGATCGAATGGCAGTCTTGCGAGATGCGCCTGGCCAGGGTTCGCGATTGTTTCGCTACGTAGCCGATCAACGCTGGGCGGCTCAGCAGACCATGGAAGTACAGGCCATCGGCCGCAGGCGTCGGCGCCAGCAGGACCGGTCCGCCGTCGGGTGCGAGTACCCTCAAGTGCCCGACCAACGGGCCCAGGCCGGGCCCGTATCCGGTCGCGCAGATCATCACGTCGGGTTGAATTCGTGCACCGTCGGCCAGCGCCGCCTTGGCACCCTCGAGCGCGCTGACCGCCCCGACCACTTCGATGGATCCGTCGCGCACCGCGTCGATGACCTCGCGGTCGACCACTGTCGGTGCGGCGTGCAGCCGGTGGGCTCTGGCAAACGGGCCTTCCGCCGGAACAGGCAGACCGAATTCTTGGAGGTCGCCGAATGCGCGGTGGCGCGCTGCGTTAGAGATCCGGTCGGCTACCCGCGGGGGCAGATGGAACAACGGAATCGAGAGCACGTCGTTGGGCAGCCCGACAGGCCCCTTACGCGGCAAGAGGTTTGGTGGAGTTCCTACCGAGAGCCAGACTTTGGCCGCCGCGCCTACGGTCAGGTCGTGGGCGATCTCCATTCCCGAGGATCCCGACCCGACCACCAGCACACGCTTGCCCGCGTACCGCGCCGGGCCTCGATAACTCGATGAATGCAATAGCTCACCGCTGAAAGTGCCGGCCCAATCCGGGATCAAGGGAGTGTGCAGGTAACCCGTGGCGACCACGACGTGTCGAGCGTCGAGGTCGCCGTCAGACGTTGTCAACCGCCATCCCACCGTACAGCGGTCGATCCGCTCGACCGTGGTGTTGAGCCGGAGGTCGATGCCGTCCTCGCCCGCGTGTCGGTCAAGGTGCGCGACGACCTGGTCACGAGTCGGATAGAGCGGAGTCCCCTTCGGGTATGGCCGGCCCGGCAAGTGGGAGAACTGCCGACCGGTGTTGAGCCTGAGCCGGTCATACCGGCCGCGCCACGACGCGGCCACTGCATCGGCCCGGTCGATGAGCAATGGCCGGATTCTGTTGTCCTTCAAGCTCAGCGCGGCAGAAATGCCGGCCGGGCCGGCACCAATAACCACTACTGCCCGGTCAGGTCGCGAGGATCGCATTGGCCACTTCGTCGGGGTGGGTCAGCATTCCGTCGTGTGTCCCCGGAACGACGACCGGTTTTACACCGAGCCGGGCGGCAAATTCGGGCCCCGGGTGCGGCATCGCCTGATCGCTGTCGCCGGTGACGTAGGCGGTGGAAACACCGAGACTCGCCGCATCGATGTCGAGAGCGCCAAGGAAGTAGCCGCCGGGTTGCGGGGTCATCAGATCCGCCACCAATCGCTGCAACGCTGGGGCGACGCCTTGCAGCAACAGCTGCTCGACGTACTCCAAGCTCGGTGCAATGGCGCCGAACGGTGATCCGTCGATCAATTGCAGCATCAACTCGCGTGTGTCTGGCGGGGTTTCGTCGACGAGCGACCTGACCCGAACCGGCACAAAAGCGTTGTAGTAGACGATCTTGCTGACCCGGCCGCGCAGAAGGTGAGCGGCGCCGGTCGCGGGGTAGCCGCCCCAGCTGTGCGCGACGAGGACCACATTGTCCAGCTCGAGCCGGCGCACCTCGTTGACGATGTAGTCGACCGCGTCCCCGAGCTGGTAACCCGACGGGTCATCGCCGTCGCCCAGACCCGGCAGCGTCAGGGTGATCGCCCGATGGCTCGCCGCGCGAAGCCGGTTGGCAACCGGCCGCCAGGACCAGGCGCCGTGCCAGCCGCCTGGAATCAGCACATACGTCAGCCCGTGCGTGTCCGGCGGTAGGGTCCCGTCGAGAGTCATCTGGCGCGAGCCTCGATCACGCTGAAATCCGTTTCGGTATCGAAGATTTGAGTCATCTCGAAGCCGGCTTCAGCGAGGAGTCGCTGATACTCCTTGGCGGTGCGTTCACGCCCATCGTTGAACAGCAACATCTCGATGTCAGCGATCTTGCCGATGAATTCGCGGGTGTCTTCGGGGATTACCGTCTCGACGAGCAGTAAGGCCGCGCCGGTCGACGCAGCCCTCCTCACATTCCGCAGGATTTGCAGCGCCGCGTCATCGGACCAGTCGTGCACAATGTGCTTGAGCACATAGGCATCAGCTCCCGGCGGAACATCGCAGAAGAAGGAGCCCGCAACCAGGCGAACCCGTTGCGCCACGCCTAACTTTCGTAGCAGCGGCGCTGCTTGGGCCACCACATCGGGAAGGTCGAACAGCACACCACGCGTGTTCGGGGCCGAGGCCAGGATGGCCGCGAGCAAGCGGCCATGACCGCCTGCGACGTCGACGATGGTAGCGAATGGCGTGAAGTCATACGCCTCCACGAGCGGTCCATCTACGTACGCCGACAAGCCCGTCATCGCGTCGTTGAAAATCGCACTGAATTCGGGTTCGTCGCGCAAGTAGTCGAAGAAGCGCTTACCGCGCAACGCCTGGACCGGCGAAGTGCCGGCTCTAACAGTCTGGGTGAGCAGGCTCCAATGTTCGCGCTCCTGCGGTGCGCCCACGAGCCGCGCCAGGGCCGCCATAGATACCGGGGCGTCCGAGCGCAGCAGGTCTGCCCGCTCGGTCAGCTCATAGCGGCCATCGTCGCCCTGAGCGAAGATGCCCTTGCTGATCAATGCTCGCAACACCCTGCGCAACGCATCGGAATCGGCTCCGACTTTGTCGGCGAGTTCATCGATGTGCAGTGGCCCGTCGCCAAGCGCATCGGCCACTCCCAAGTCGGCAACTGTAGTAATGGTCTGCGCTACCCACGCGCCCAGTATGAGCCCCTGCATCGCTTTCGCCGGCGATGACGCCGGCGGATCCAATGGCATTGTCTCCCAACCTCCTCATTCTGGTTGACAAAAATCACGGCCACGCCCGCCGCCCGGACCGGGTGAGGGCTACCAACTCATCGCGATAACGGCTGCCAGCAGCAAGACCGTGACGAGACCGTGGAGGACGAGTTGGCGCAGAAAGGTGTTTTGGACAAGACGGTCCAATTCGGCCGACTGTGAAAAATCAGGCAACACATAGTGATTACGCATTGAGCCGAAACCCATTCTCGCGCTCAGCGATATGGTCATTGTTGATCATCGATCGAGTCGGCCGGCCGAAGCCGCTGGCCCGAGGTCGTATTGCTCGCAACGTGGGAAGGTCTTGGCAGACCCTGGAAGGTCACCGAAAGCCGCGGCCCATAGCATGGTGCCCATAAAGACCAGCACTATCGCGATGAAGCTGTGAACGCATGCTTGCCGCACTATCATCGCCAGGGGCGGCTGCAGTGGGTAATCCTCCGAAAATCTCGTCATGGTGGGCCCTTCTGTGTCACGGATCGGCAGAGCCGAAATCACTTCAGTGAGTAGCGGATCGGCAGGTGTTTGAGACCACCGACGAGTGTCGTCGCGCACAATTCGGGCTCGCCGGCGAGCTCGATCGATTTCAGCCTGGGAAGCAGTTCGCGGTAGAGACTGTTGATCTCCATCCGCGCTAATGCGGCACCGAGGCAGAAGTGCACTCCGTACCCGAAGGCCAGGTGTTTGTTGGGATCGCGGCGGATGTCGAAGCGGAACGGATCGTCGAAGACCTCCTCGTCGCGGTTGCCGGACGCGTATGCCAGATACACCGACTCTCCTTCGGCGATGTCGACCCCCCGAACCGTGGTGTCGGCGGTTGCGGTGCGCATGAATTCCTTCACCGGGGTGGTCCACCGGATCATCTCCTCGATCGCCGTCGGCATCAGCGTGAGGTCCTGCTCCAATCGCGTTAGTTCACCGGGGTTTTCGATGAGCGCGCGCAGCCCGCCGGAGATGGCGTCTTTGGTGGTGTCATGGCCGGCGCTGGCGATGATCACGTAGTAGGACGCGGTGTCCACGTCCGAGAGCGGCTCGCCGTCGACGCGCCCGTTCGCGATGGCCGAGGCCAGGTCGCCGGTGGGGTTCTGGCGGCGCGACGCGGTCAGCGCGGCGAAGTAGTTGAGGAAGTCCTGCATCACCGCGAGCACGGCCTGGGGGCCTTGACTTCGCTGGTATTCGGCGTCATCGCGGCCGAACATTTCCTGGGTAAGCGTGCGCATCCGGGGAAACTCGGATTCGGAAAGACCCAATAGGGACAGGATGACGTAGAGCGGAAAGTCGGCTGCGACGTCGGTGACGAAGTCGCACTCAGGTCCGATCTCGCGCATCTTGTCGACACAGCGCTTGGCCAGCTGGTCCACCTGCGCCTTCAGGTTGCGCATGGCCGCGGGGCGGAACCAGTTCGCGGAGATCGCGCGCACCTTGCGGTGGTATGCGCCGTCCATCTGGACCAAGGTGCGCATGCCGGTCCCGGCGTCTAGCTCTGCATTGCGCAGATCGTCGACAGCGGCGGCTGTGAGCATTGTGCGGGGCGCGCTGATGAAGAGGTCATTATCGCGCTCGATAGCCATGATGTCAGCGTGCTTGGTGATCGCCCAGAACGGCCGATACGGCGGATGGTCCACCCATGCAACCGGATTGGTTGCCCGCAGCTGCCGTAGCCCCGTGTGCAGCCGCTCGTCGTCGGCGTATGCCGATGGGTCAGCCAGAACTTTGGTGGCGTCATGCATTGTGGGTGCGTTCATGTGGATTCCTCACTCCGGGGTTGTCAGAACTTCGATAGATGAAGACCCAATGCGCCGCCGTCGACGCGCGGCCGTCCTCGCTTCGACGCATCCTCAGAGCCTGATCGGCTCGAGGCGGCCGAGGATCTCCTCGCGCCGCGCCTCGAATTGCTCCGGCAGCTGGAATCGCTTGCCCAGCTCCTGCGGCGACTCGTCGCAGTCCCAGCCACCGTCATTGTGTGTCACGGCCAGTTCGAAAAGGGCGCCGCCGGGTGATCTGACGTAGACCGACTTGAAGTACTTGCGGTCTCGAACTTCGGACATATCTGTGTAGCCGGCACCCTCGATCTCGAGTTTCAGGTCGCTCTGGTTTTCGAGAGTGTCTGCGTTCCAAGCGAAGTGGTGAATAGTTCCGGCACCATAGGTCCACGTGCCCGGCCCATCTGTGCGATTGACGACAAGCTCGACCGCACCGCCGAGCCCGGACTTACCGGCCTCCAACGCAAAACGGTCACCTTCGGTCAAACCCTCGCGAGCACCAAGGTGGTTGGCGGCGAACTCGACTGCGGTGTCCGGCCCCGTCACGTGTACGCCTACACCGTAAATCCCGTGGATGGCGTACTCCTCGGGCACACCGTTGCCGGTGTAACCCCGACGAGGGTCGTCGACGACCTCGACCAGCTGGTACTCGATCCCGCACGGATGCCGGAACAGGACGCGGCGGCGATCGAACACGGTCGCGTCCCGGACGTCCGCGGTCCGTTCCTGCAACCTGGAGGACCAGTAGTTCAGCGAACCCGCGGGAGCGGCGAGCAATACCTCACGTGCTTGGTTGGTACCACGTCGCCCGCAGATCCCGGCCTGGCCAACCGGGAACGTGGTGAGCACCGCGCTCGGGTCGCCGTTGGCGTTGCTGTAATACAGGTGATAGATCGGGATCGTGCCGTCGAACAACACCGTCCGTTTGATCAGCCGCAGACCCAGCATCTTGACGTGAAAGTCAACGTCCTCCTGGGCCCCGTTCACCGACATGGTGATGTGGTGACTATCGATGATGTACGACATTCGAGCTCTCCCGCCGGCGGGTGGTCATCGGGCCCCCAGGAAGCGGAAAGCCGCTTCGGACATCGTTCTCGCCGTGAGCGTTTGCGGTCTGATCGGGCCATCGGGCATAGACATGTTGGCGTAGCCGCCGGGAAGCACATGCTGCGGAAGCGCAGCTGATACCACCTCGGGCCAACCGCGATGAGCAGTATGGCCAGATCTGTTCTTCGTCACACCTGCGACGTTAAAAAGCAACGCGCCCAGCAGCTAACCTGCGCCCACTGAGTGGGCGTTAGCGGCCGGTCACCGTTTGACGGTGTGGCGATAGGGGCAGCGCCCGAGCTCTAGGCTGGGGTAATAGATTGGCGCTCAAGGAGTACCAGGACGGATCCCAGAAGGGGCCGTCAGGTCATTGAGGAGCATTCATGATGAGTGATTCTGGTAGGGCGAATGGCTAGGGGCGTCGGCACTTCCCCAATGAGGGGGCGGGCCATCATGATCGGGTTGGTCACGATTCCTGTATTGGTCGCCATGGCCGCGCTCGCCGCGGGGTGTGACTCACCGACTACGACGTCATCGACAGCCACGCCGGCGTCCGTCGGATTGCCACAAATTCTGCAGCGCGGCACGGTCCGTGTGTGCAGTACCGGCGACTACCGCCCATTCACGTATCGTGACGCACAGGGCATCTGGAGTGGGCTCGACATCGACATGGCCCACGACATGGCCACTCGACTGGGAGTCCGGCTGGACACGGTGCCGACCACGTGGGCAAGTGTTGTCAATGATCTGGGCAACAAGTGCGATGTGGCGATGGGAGGAATCACCATCACGCTCAACCGCGCCGAGCATGCGATCTACAGCGCTCCCTACCTACGCGATGGAAAAGCGGCCATCGTCCGTTGCGCTGAGGCATCAAAGTTCCAGACCCTGAGCGACATTGACCGGCCGGGTGTCCGCGTGGTCGTCAACCCCGGTGGCACCAATGCCGAATTCGACAACGGCCACCTCCACAATGCGCATGTGGTGAACTATCCGGACAACAACACCATCTTCGGCCAAATCACTAACGACGCCGCCGATGTCATGATCACCGATGCCAGTGAGATCCGTTGGCAGACAGGCCAGGATCCGCAGCTCTGCGGTCAGAGTCTGGACCATCCGTTCACGTTCGAACAAAAGGCCTATCTCATTCCTCGAACCGCCACGGACGTGCAGCAATGGATCAATCTGTGGCTCAACATCGCACAGAACGACGGAACCTACGCAGCGCTGAGCCAGAGGTACCTGGGTGCGCTAATCGGACCATGATTGTTGCGGACCGATCGACATTCGAGCCCTCCTCTAACCGACGCTGGGAAGCGGAATGGCGGTGAAGACGCCGTCGGGGTCGTACCGCGCTTTCGCGGCGGCGAGTCGGACGGCGTTCTCGCCGTATGCATTCGCGACCTGCTCGTGGTCATCGGGTCCCAACAGGTTGGCATAGCCGCCCGGTTGGGCGTGAGGCGCAAGCGCCGCCGACACCGCGTCGGCCCACGCACGGTGAGTAGCACCATCCCCGGTCTCCCAACTGGCGACAATCTCGACGACGAAGTGTGGGCGGCGGTTTGCGAACGCGGTTTGGTCCGAGGCGACGCGCGTCGACGCGCCGTGACAGTGGTGGATGGTGATGCCGCTGGGTGGTGAGGTCAGCGCCCGACCGGCCTCGCGGAGCGTATCGATCACCCCAGGTGTGTACCCCGCGACCGTGCGGGTGCGAATCGCCCAGCACTGCCCACCCACGCTCCAGGCATCGAACAGGCTCAGCCATTCGCGGTACGTCATCGGCGCGACCTGTGTGGTCAGCGGAGTTCCAAGCTTGACGAGCTTATCGACGGCGGCTTCGCCGCAACGATGATCGCCGCTGAAGGCCGGGGCCAGGAACACCGCCGGATTTCCGCCTGGGTCGCAAAGCAGTCCACTTAACACGGTCAGCTCGTCCGGAGCCGTCGACAACAGCTCACCGAGCCCACGCCACACCGTCGCGGCCTGCGACCACGGGAAGGTGATCATCCCGCCGATCAACCGGTCCAGCGGATGTAACCGCACGCGCATCGAGGTGACCACCCCGAAGTTGCCGCCGCCACCGCGCAGTGCCCAGAACAGCTCCGGCTCGTGAGTCGCGTCGGCTGCGACGGTTCGACCGTCCGCCAGGACAACCTCTGCACCGACCAGGTTGTCCGAGGCAAGGCCGAACCGGCCGTTGAGCGGTCCGTAACCTCCGCCGAGTGTCAGGCCGGCCATACCGACGCCGCCGCAGTTGCCGGTGGCGGCAACCAGCCCGTACGGCGTGACCGCGTCGGTCAAATCAGTCGCTGTGACACCCGCGCCCACCGTTGCGACCGGTACCGTGGTATCGACTGTGACACTTCGCATCCCGGACATGTCGATCACCAGACCGCCGTCGCACACAGCGCGACCAAGCCAGTCGTGGCCACCCCCGAGCACCGAGAGCCGCATCCCGCGGCCACGCGCCACCCGGATGGCTATCTGCACGTCGAACGATGACTCGGGTCGCACGATCAATGCCGGACGATGCTGCGCCGCCGCATTCCAGATCAACGGCGCAGCACCGGGGACCCGCACTTGCGTGGCATTGATCGCTCTCGTCAGGTCGGCGGCGGCCGCGGATATCACAGCGGGGGTGGTCATTTGTCTCCTACGGGTTGACGACGACGTCCAGCAAGAACGTCCGCCCTGATGCGACGGCTTCGAGCGCCCGCTGCACGGCCACGGCCAGCTCATCGAATTTCTGCACGCGTTCGCCCATGCCGCCATACGCTTCGGCCTGCTTCACGTAGTCGGGCATCGGTTCAATGGTGTTGCCGACGAAGTTCTGTTCGCGGACGGCCGCGCTATCCGGGTAGTACCTGACAAGGTTTCGGATCTGGGATGCGTACTGCCGGTTATTGCACAGCACGATGAGCAGCGAGACTGCGTATTCCTGTGCGAATCCCAGCGCAGCCGGCACGGGATTGTAGTGCCACGCTCCGTCACCGAGGATGCAGACGACCACTTGCTGCGGGCGCGCGAGCTTGACGCCGAGTGCGGTGCCCAGGCCGGTGCCCAGTGCTCCTGCCCAACCGCGATACTGCTCGAAAAGTTTACGGGCGTACAGGAATTGAATCATTTGCGGCACTTGAGACGTGATCTCATCGACACAGATCGCGTCGTCGGGAAGTGCGTCGTGCAACGCGCCGAACAAGTCGGCGGCACACACGAAATCGGTTGCCTGCAACGCTAGTTGGCGAGCTTCTTCGATTCCCTTGGCGCGCACGCCGTCCGTGTAGCGCGTCCACCGCTCGTCGGCGTCGTGCCGAACGGCCGATCGCGTTTGTAGATTGGCAGCGAGCGCAACCAGATTGATCGACACATTCCCCGGGATCGCGTGAGTGATCGGGTAGCCCCAATAGGCACCGCGCGGGCGCAGCGGGTCTTGTTCGAGGTGAATGACCGCGCACCCTGGGCGTAACGCCGCCTGCGGCGGATGCCACGGTCCATTGCAGCCGGCCAACAGCACGGCATCGGCTTCACCCAGCACCGCTTCCACCGGCCCCGCCCCGTACAGGGGGTGTGACCGCGGAAAGTTGTGATAGGCGGGATTCCAGAATTCGAAGACGGGCGCCGACAGCGCCTCGGCGATGCCTATCAGGGCGTTGCGGTCGGCGTCGGTGCGCCCGCCGTGTTCGGTGACGATGATCGGGTTTGTCGCGCGCACGAGAAGTCCGGCCACCCGGTCGATATGTTCTGGTGTCGCGACATTCGGTGCAGCGGGAACCCACGGGGGGACCTCGGGGTGACCCTCGCCCAGCAACAGCTGAAACGGTATCTCCAACAGCGTCGGGCCGAGCGGGACGGACTCGGCGATGAAGCGGGCGCGCCGGAGTTCGTGAACCAGATCGAACGGCGTGCGCGCTCGCTTCGCCCACTTGA
This sequence comes from Mycobacterium sp. 1245852.3, assembly GCF_001669335.1. NCBI lineage: Bacteria > Bacillati > Actinomycetota > Actinomycetes > Mycobacteriales > Mycobacteriaceae > Mycobacterium > Mycobacterium sp. 1245852.3. The sequence continues at coordinate 51,226 of NZ_LZLL01000518.1, forward strand.
CGACGACTTCGGCGTTGCGCGCCGGGCCGGCATGGTCGGTCAGCAGTGCGGGCCATTCGGCACCGGGATCGCCGTCGGGGTCATCACCATAGCTGAGCGTGTCAGGCGACAGTGCCGTCATCGGTGTGCGCTCCTGCAGCGCCGTGCTCAGCGCCATCGACGCGTTTTGAACTCCCAACGATGTCGGCAAGAAGACGATCTGGCTTCGGCCGGTGGCCTTGTAGTAACCCGATGCCAGGCTCACCGCCAACAGCTCATGGCGACAGCGGAAGTACCGCAGCCTCATCTCGTTGCCGCGCCGGGCAAGCACTTCCCAGATCGGCGCCATCACGGCGATGGGAGAGGCGAAAATGCAGTCCACGCCCTGGGATTCCAAATGATCCAGCAGTACTTCTGCGCCATTCTTGGCGCCATGAGCGCGTGTCACACGAGTGACGCTAGGAAGCGACGAGGCCAACTGCGAGCCCGCGCCCACTGGGTGGGTTTTGCTAGCTGATCAGTGATTCACGGTTAGGCGCTTCTGATTTGAGGGCTAGTGTGCTGTGCGATCAGTTCGCCGACCATCCACACGCCGAAGGCGGTGCCGGGTTCATCGCCGCATCTACCTGTCACGCACCGGATGGCAGCTGCCGGCCAAAGAGCTGCGGTAAGCCCTTCAGGCGGGGGTTAACGCGATAACCGGGATGGGCCGCGATGTTCGGCTCTGGTAGCCGGTGTATCGGTTCGCGTTGTTTGTATTGACGATCTCCCACAGCCGAGCGTAGCCGGCGTCACCGGGTGCGACTCTGCGTGCTGTCACCGCGAATCGTATTGGCCCCACGTTTATTTCGCAGTCCGGCTGGTTCCGTAGGTTGTGGTACCAGCCCGGATGCTTATCGCTACCACCGAAGGACGCGACGACCAGATACGAGTCGCCGTCCTTGGCGTAGGTCAGTGCATTGCTGCGCTGCTGACCGGTCTTCGCGCCCGTGGTGTGTAACAGCAAACAGGGTGGCATCCCGGGTATCCGGTGGCCGATCCGACCGTCGGTCCTCCGATAGACCATGCCATGAAGGCGCAGCAGCGGTAGGAGCACCAGTTGCTCCGCCGGAGTCATATTGCTCATGAGCAGTTTGCGCCTGTCATGCCCGCGACGTTAGGAAACCGCGCGACAGGCGGCAAACCTGCGCCCACTGAGTGGGTTTTCGCGCCTGGCACCGTTTCACGGGTTGCGAAGGAGGCTGACGATGCGGCTGCCGGTAGCCCTGGTGGCAGCCAGCAGTCCCAGCGGAGGCCGGCGTTGCGGGATGAGCGCCGAAACGGCTGCCGCCGCGTTGTCGCCGAGAGGAATTGCTATGGCAACGCAGCTGAGATCCGCCAGCACCCCGCCGGCATCCACTATGGGGGCGCGGCCCAACTCGGTATAAGCCCGCGCAGTCGCCGTACCTGGCGGCACCCGAGCCCCGGGTTCGGCTGTGAATCCCACCGGAATCCGAGCGTCCACCACGTCCAGGTACACCACCTCGCCACCGATCAGCGCAGACAACTGAACCGCAGCCCCAGTGGCGCTTGCCAGCTCGGCGATCGGCCGACGGGCGGCCACCCGCAATCGACGCTCCGGACTCACCCGCGAACCCAACCCCAACAGGCTCGCGCCCAACCGATACCGGCTGCCTTCGCGACTGACCGCCCCGACCGCGATCAACTGCTGCAACAGTCGACGGACCGTCTCGCGCGGGATCCCGCTCACATTCGCCAAATCCAGCAGCCGCACCGGCTCCAACGCAGCCACCAGCTCCAGCAGTTCAAATGCGCTCTGGAGAACCCCGCGGCCGTCGTTAGGAAACGAGCCGTCCACAACCCGACGGAGCATCGCCATCGCCCAGACCAGGCCGCTTGGCAACCGGTCGCCTTGACCAGACTCCATGCCGACGGCCCGAAATCAGCACATACGTCAACCCCTCGTTCAAGGTATGCCTTTCGCTGTCAAGGATCCGAAGGTAGTACCGGACCGGTGTGTGGCCGCCACGGCTATGACGTTAAGAAGCCGCGGGACAAGCGGCCAATCTGTGCCCACTCAGTGGGTTTTCTCGCTGATAGCAATTCACGGTGTACGAAGGAGCCCGGCGATACGGACACCGGTGGCCCTGGTGGCAGCGAGCAGCCCGAGCGGCGGCCGCGGTCGCGGGACAAGCGTCGACACAGCTGCCACAGCGCCGTTGCCCAAAGGAATGGTTACCGCGACACAGCTCATACCCTTGATAACCTCGCCGGCATCCACTATCGGTGCGGTAAAGCCCAATTCGGTGTGGGCTCGTGCGGCTGCGCATCTAGGTGGTACCCGGGCCCCCGGTTGGGCGACCACTCCGAACGGAACCCGAGCGTCCACCGCGTCCAGATACACCACCTCGCCACCGATCGGCGCAGACAACTGAACCGCAGCCCCAGTGGCGCTTGCCAGCTCGGCGATCGGCCGACGGGCGGCCACCCGCAATCGACGCTCCGGACTCACCCGCGAACCCAACCCCAACAGGCTCGCGCCCAACCGATACCGGCTGCCTTCGCGACTGACCGCCCCGACCGCGATCAACTGCTGCAACAGTCGACGGACCGTCTCCCGCGGGATCCCGCTCACATTCGCCAAATCCAGCAGCCGCACCGGCTCCAACGCAGCCACCAGCTCCAGCAGTTCAAATGCGCTCTCGAGGACCCCGCGGCCGTCGTTGCGAAGCGAACCGCCCGCCGCGCCCACCCGCCTATCACTGGCGGTCATGCGATCCACCGTTGGCCCACCATCGACCCCTTTGAGGTTGCTGTTGCCGACTGCAACGGCGAACACGTGCGATCTATGCCCGGTGCCGAAAAGCAACAACAGCCTGCTCGTCGATGTCCTCGACGAGGTTATCCCCGAAGCGGCATGGGGCTAAAATGTTGCATTAGCGCGGGCAGCAGCCTTTGCGAGATGCGCTTCGCCGGCCCGCGTCCGACCTACTTGGTGTTGTTGTACTTGGTGATCGCGTCGTCCAGGCGCTGCAACGCCGCACCGTAGCCGGCGAAATCGCCCTTCTTCTGCGCGTCCTTGGCCGCGCCGAGGGCCGCCTGAATCTCTTGCAGGGCAGCCGATTTCGCCGGGGACAGGGTCACCGAACCGTCGGCGACCGGCGGTGCGGCCACCGGCGGCGCCGAACCCGGTGTCACGGCCGGCGGCGGCGTGTTGGCCGGCGGACTGGCGGCGGGGGTGCCGGACTCGGTGGGCTGGATGCCCGTCGCCGCCGCGCCCGCACCCGGACCGAACAGCCCCGTCAGGGCGTCCCGCACCGTGGGGCCGTACCCGATCTTGTCGTTGTACATCATCGCCACCCGGATGAGCCGCGGATACGACGACGCCGCATCGCTGGCCCCCGGGGACGCGTACACGGGTTCGACGTAGAGCAGCCCGCCCTGGCCCACCGGCAGGGTGAGCAAGTTGCCCCACCGGATCCGGTTCTGGTTGTCACGCCCGATCACACCGAGGTCCTGGGACACCGCCGGATCGGTGGTGATCGCGTTGTTGGCCAGCTTGGGCCCGTTGACCTGACCCGGGATGGTCAGCACGGTGATCCGGCCGTACGTCGCCGGGTCGGAGCTGGCGCTGATGTAGGCGGCCAGATAGTCGCGCTTGAACCTGTTCATCGCGCTGGTCAGCTGATACGACGCCGTATTGTCGTTCTTCGCAATGTTTTTCGCGACGATGTAGTACGGCGGCTGGTAGCTGCTGGCCGTCGGGTTCGGATCTAGCGGCACGTCCCAGAAATCCGACGTGGAGAAGAACGTCACCGGATCGTTGACGTGATATTTCGCCAGCAACATCCGCTGCACCTTGAACAGGTCCTCGGGATAGCGCAGGTGCTCGGCCAGCTCCGGGCTGATATCGCTCTTGGGCTTGACCGTGCCCGGGAAGACCTGCATCCACGCCTTGAGCACCGGATCCTGCTCGTCCTGCTGGTACAGCGTGACGGTGCCGTCGTAGGCGTCCACGGTCGCCTTGACCGAGTTGCGGATGTAGGAGACCCGCTTGTCGGGTGCCAGCCTGTTGAACGCCACCTCGTTGGAGTCCGCGGTCGCCGACTCCAACGACGTGAGTTCGGAATACGGGTAATTGTCCAGCGTGGTGTAGCCGTCGATGATCCACACCAGTCGCTTGTTCACGATCGCCGGATACACCGCGCTGTCGGTGGTCAGCCACGGCGCCACCGCCTCCACCCGCCGCGCCGGGTCACGGTTGAACAGGATCCTGCTGTTGGAGCCGATCACGTTGGAGAACAAGAAGTTTCGCTCGGCAAATTTCGCGGCGAACACGCTGCGCGACAGCCAGTCGCCGATCGGGACGCCGCCGAGCCCGGTGTAGGTGTAGTTCTTGGTCTCGTTGCTGGTCTCGTAGTCGTATTCGCGGTCGGTGCCGTTGCGACCGACGATCGCGTAGTCGGCCGACGTGTTGGCGATGACCGGCCCGAAATAGACGCGCGGCTGGTCGAGCTGCGCCGGGCCGTCGGAGACCACCCCGCCGTTAGCGCCGACGACGTTGACCAGGAATTCAGGGTAGCCGCCATTCTGGTTGGGGTCGTTGGCGATTCCGCGCACCGTGTTGGCCGGCGACGCGATGAAGCCGTTGCCGTGGGTGTACACGGTGTGCCGGTTGATCCAGTCGCGCTGATTGTCGATCAGCCGGTCGGGGTTGAGTTCGCGGGCCGCCACGACGTAGTCACGCAGGGCCCCGGTGCGGTCCTGGTACCTGTCGATGGAGAGCTGGTCGGGGAAGTAGTAAAAGTTCTTGCCCTGCTGGAACTGGGTGAACGCCGGGCTGACGATCGTCGGGTCGAGCAGTCGGATGTTCGATGTGGTGGCCCGGTCGTCGGCGACCTGCTGGGCGGTGGCCCCCGCGTCGCCGGTGTAGTTGCGGTAGGTGACCTGGTCAGACGTCAGACCGTAGGCTTGCCGCGTCGCGGCGATGCTGCGGCTGATGTATTCGCTTTCCTTTTGCGCGGCATTGGGTTTGACGCTGATCTGCTCGACGATCAGCGGCCATCCCGCCCCCACGATCAGCGACGACAGCAGCAACAGGACCACACCGATCGCGGGAATCCGCAAATCCCTGAGCACGATCGCCGAGAACACCGCGCCCGCGCAGATCAGCGCGATGGCCATCAGGATCAGCTTGGCGGGCAGCACCGCGTTGATGTCGGTGTAGCCGGCGCCGGTGAAGGGCTTGCCGCCGCGGGTGTGCGACAACAACTCATAGCGGTCCAACCAGTAGGCGATGGCCTTGAGCAGCACCAGCACCCCGACCAGGGTGACCAGCTGGATTCGCGCCGACCGGCTCAGCGCCCCGGTGCGGCCGGACAGCCGAATGCCGCCGAAGATGTAGTGGGCCAACAGGTTCGCCACGAAGGCCAGGAACACCGCGACGAACAGGTAGGACAGCAGCAGCCGGTAGAACGGCAGCTCGAACGCGTAGAAACCGAGGTCCTTGCCGAACTGCGGGTCCCGGATGCCGAAATCGCCGCCGTGCAAGAACAGTTGGATTCGCACCCAATAGCTCTGGGCGACGATGCCGGCCAGCAGGCCGACCGCCACCGGGATACCGGCGCTCACCAGTCGTAGCCGCGACAGCACCAGGGCGCGGTAGCGCGCCACCGGGTCGTTGTCGTTGCTCGGCACGAACACCGGGCGGGTGCGGTAGGCCACCGCCAGCCCGGCGAACACGATGCCGCCCACCAGCAGGCCGGCGATCAAAAACACCACGAACCGGGTGACCAGCACGGTGGAGAACACCGAGCGATACCCGAGCTCGCCGAACCACAGCCAGTCGACGTATGCGTCGATCAGCCGCGGACCCGCGAGCAGCAAAGCGATCACACCCAGTGCGATCAGGATCAGAATCCGGCTACGCCGAGTCAGCTTCGGCATCCGTGCGGTGGGCCGCATCCCCACTGGCTACGCTCCCTGATCGATTGCTAGACGGTGACAACTCTACGCATGGCACAACCCGTGATCGCCGGGCTTCGCTAGCAGCTTGGCGCCTGCCCACCCGAACCGATCGCGTGCAACGCATCCACTGCCTGGCCGAGCGTCTCGACCTTGACCAACCGCAGGCCGGACGGATTGTCCGAGCTGGCCTCGTAACAGTTCTTGGCCGGCACCAGAAACACCGTGGCCCCGGCCGCGTGCGCGGCGACCATCTTGTGGGTGATGCCGCCGATCTGGCCGACCTTGCCGTCCGACGAAATGGTTCCGGTCCCGGCGATGAAATTCGACTTGGCCAGGTCCCCGGTGGTCAGTTTGTCGACCACCGCGAGGCTGAACATGAGGCCGGCCGACGGCCCGCCCACGTTGGCCAGGTTGAAGTCGACGGTGAACGGCGCCCACGGCGCGTCGAGCACCGCGACGCCCAGGAAGCCGTAGTCGCGGTCCTTATTGGCACCCAGGGTGATCTGCGCCACACCGGCCGGCTCGTTCTTGCGGCGGTAATCGATCGTCACGACCTGGCCGGGCTTGGTGTTCTTCAGCAACCCGGTGAACTCCTCGACGGTGGCCACCGGGACGCCGTTGACCGCGTCGATGGCGTCACCGGTCTTCAGCTTGCCCGCCGAGGGGCCCGGCTCGGGGACCTTGGCGACGGTGACCGCCGCCGGGTACTTGAGGTAACCCAGGGCGGCATAGGCGGCGCTGTCCTCGGATTGCTTGAAGTCGGCGTTGTTGGCCTTGTCGACCTCCTCGCGCGACTTACCGGGCGGATAGATCAGGTCGCGCGGTACCAGCTGCTCGGTGTCCGAAAGCCACAGCGTCAGCGCCTCGCCCAGCGTCAGGTCGTCGCGCTGGGACACCGTCGTCATATTGAGGTGCCCGGTAGTCGGATGCGTCTGGGTGCCCTCGATCGCCACCACCTGCTTGCCGTCGACCTCGCCGAGCGTGTCGAAGGTGGGGCCGGGCCCCAGCGACACGAACGGCACCGTCACCACGGCCAGCAACACGCCGAACACCACGATCGGCACCAGCGCGACCACCAAGGTCAGGATGCGCCTGTTCACGCCGATCAGACTAGACGGCGGGTGCCGCGCGGTGTTCAGCCACGACGTCGGGTCAGCCTGGTTCAGCTACAAGCTGACCCGAGGTCGCGCCGCCTGACCTAGCGGTGAGTACCGTTGAGGGTATGGCTGACCTGCCTTTCGGGTTCTCCTCGGGAGACTCTGGAGACGACCCCGACAAACGCGGGAAGAAAGATCCCGAATCGGGCTCGAACCCGTCTGACCCGTTCGCCGCCTTCGGCATGAGCGGTGAATTCGGCATGGGCGACTTGGGGCAGATCTTCACCCAACTCGGCCAGATGTTTTCCAGCGCGGGCACTGTCGGGCCCGCCGGAACCGGCTCCGGGCCGGTGAACTACGACTTGGCGCGCCGCGTCGCGACGAATTCGATCGGCTTTGTGGCGCCGATCCCGGACACCACCAACTCGGCGATCGCCGACGCGGTGCATCTGGCCGAAACCTGGCTGGACGGGGCCACGGCGCTGCCGGCGGGCACCACCAAGGCGGTGGGCTGGACGCCCGGCGACTGGGTCGAGAACACCTTGGAGACCTGGAAGCGGCTGTGCGACCCGATGGCACAACAGATTTCGACGGTGTGGGCGGCGTCGCTGCCCGAGGAGGCCAAGAGCATGGCCGGCCCGCTGCTGCAGATGATGTCGCAGATGGGTGGCATGGCGTTCGGCTCGCAGCTCGGACAGGCGCTGGGCCGACTGTCCCGCGAGGTGCTGACCTCCACCGACATCGGTCTACCCTTGGGGCCCAAGGGAATTGCCGCGGTAATGCCCGACGCCGTCGAATCGTTCGCCACCGGACTGGAGCGGCCGCGCAGCGAGGTCCTGACCTTCCTGGCCGCGCGGGAGGCCGCCCACCACCGGCTGTTCAGTCACGTGCCGTGGCTGTCGAGCCAACTGCTCGGCGCCGTCGAGGCCTACGCCATGGGCATGCAGATCGACATGTCCGGAATCGAGGAACTGGCGCGCGACTTCAATCCGGCGTCGCTGTCGGATCCGGCGGCCATCGAAAACCTGCTCGGGCAGGGCGTTTTCGAGCCCAAGGCCACGCCGGCCCAGACGCAGGCGCTCGAACGGCTGGAGACACTGCTCGCCCTCATCGAGGGCTGGGTGCAGGTGGTGGTGGCCGGGGCGCTGGGCGACCGGATCCCTGGTGCGGCCGCGCTGGGCGAGACGATGCGGCGCCGCCGGGCCAGCAGCGGCCCTGCCGAGCAGACCTTTGCCACGCTGGTCGGGCTGGAGCTGCGGCCCCGCAAGATGCGTGAGGCCGCGGCGTTCTGGGAGCGCCTGACCGAGGCCGCCGGGGTCGACACCCGCGACGGCATCTGGCAACACCCCGATCTGCTGCCCGACGCCGGGGACCTCGACGAGCCGGCGGGCTTCATCGACCGGGTCATCGGCGGCGACACCAGCGGCATCGACGAGGCCATCGCCAAACTCGAGCGCGAGGGCCAAGGCCCCGACGGCCCGCCCGACGGCGGCTCTGTGGATAACTGAGCGGGACCATCGCCGCGCGCGTGACACAGTGACGCCGTGACGCAGCGGCGCCCGGCCACGCTTTCCACCTACGCGCTGGACCCAGCGCTGCCGGTCCTGCTGCGGCCCGACGGCGCGGTCCAGGTGGGCTGGGATCCGCGGCGCGCGGTGCTGGTCCGCCCGCCGGGCGGCCTGGCCGCCGCCGAGCTGGCCACCCTGTTGCGGTCGATGTGGTCGCCGACCCCGCTCTCGGAGTTGCAGCGCCGCGCGCTCGACCGCGGGCTGACCGACGCCGACGGTCTGCGAAACCTGGTCGCGCAGTTGGTCGGTGCCGGCGTGGCCACCGAATGCGGGCGGCCGCGCGAGCGGGCGGCCTCGGTGCGGATCCACGGCCGCGGGCCGCTCTCGGAGCTGCTGGTGGAGACCTTGCGCTGTTCGGGCGCGCGGATCGCGCACAGCAGCCAACCGCACGCCGCGGTGTCGGCCCACGACGTCGATCTGGTGGTGCTGTCGGACTTCCTCGTCGCCGACCCGCGCATGGTGCGCGATCTGCACAGCCAGGGCGTCGCCCACCTGTTGGTGCGGGTGCGCGACGGCATCGGGCTGGTGGGTCCGCTGGTGATCCCCGGGGTGACCAGCTGCCTGGGCTGCGCGGACCTGCACCGCCGGGACCGCGACGCCGCCTGGCCGGCGATCTGCGCGCAGCTGCGCGAAACCGTCGGGATCGCCGATCGGGCCACCGTGCTGGCGACGGCGGCGCTGGCGCTGGCTCAGGTGAACCGGGTGATCGCGGCCGTGCACCGACGGGAGGCGGCGGCCGATCCCGACCCACCCCAGACGCTGAACGCGACCCTGGAATTCGATGTGCACTCCGGCGCGATCGTCACGCGGCACTGGGTCAAACACCCGCTGTGCTCATGCTGAATCACGCCTACTTCCGTTGTGGCGCTTGGCCTTGCGGGCCGCGAACGACGGCCGATTGGCACCCTGACCTGCGTTTACACAATGTGACAACGGCCGTTGTCGGCTTATCTCCACATCGCGGTGGCCATCATGGATGATGGATACGTGGCAGACATCAAAAGGGGCCGCGCTGCGCGCAACGCGAAGCTGGCCAGCATTCCCGTCGGGTTCGCCGGCCGGGCAGCGATCGGATTCGGTAAGCGGCTGACCGGAAAGTCCAGGGACGAGGTCCAGGCCGAGATCCTGGAAAAGGCCGCCCACCAGCTGTTCACCGTGCTGGGTGAACTCAAGGGCGGCGCAATGAAGGTGGGCCAGGCGCTGTCGGTGCTCGAGGCCGCGGTCCCCGAGGAATTCGGCGAGCCGTACCGCGAAGCGCTGACCAAGCTGCAGAAGGACGCCCCGCCGCTGCCCGCCGCCAAGGTGCACCGGGTGCTCGATGCCCAGCTGGGCACCAAGTGGCGCGAACGGTTCAGCTCGTTCGACGACACCCCGGTGGCGTCGGCCAGCATCGGCCAGGTCCACAAGGGCGTGTGGTCCGACGGCCGCGAGGTGGCGGTCAAGATCCAGTACCCCGGCGCCGACGAGGCACTGCGGGCCGACCTCAAGACCATGCAGCGCCTGGTCGGGGTGTTCAAGCAGCTCGCACCGGGCGCCGACGTGCAGGGCGTGGTGGACGAGCTGATCGAGCGCACCGAGATGGAACTGGACTATCGGCTGGAGGCCGAGAATCAGCGCGCCTTCGCCAAGGCGTACCAGGACCACCCACACTTCGCGGTGCCACGCATCGTGGCCAGCGCGCCGAAGGTGGTGATCCAGGAGTGGATGCAGGGCACCCCGATGGCCGAGATCATCCGGCACGGCACGGTCGAGCAGCGCGACTTGATGGGCACCCGCCTGCTCGAGCTCACCTTCGACGCGCCGCGTCGGCTGGGGATGCTGCACGGTGACGCCCACCCCGGCAACTTCATGCTGCTGCCCGACGACCGCATGGGCGTGATCGACTTCGGCGCCGTGGCCGCGCTGCCCGACGGCCTGCCGATCGAGCTCGGTATGAGCATCCGGTTGGCCCGCGACAAGAACTACGACGAGTTGTTGCCGACGATGGAGAAGGCCGGCTTCATCCAGAAGGGCCAGCAGGTGTCGGTGCGCGACATCGACGACATGCTGCGCCAGTACGTCGAACCCGTCGAGGTCGAGGTCTTCCACTACACCCGCAAGTGGCTGCAGAAGATGTCCGCCATCGAGATCGATCGGTCGGTGTCGCAGATCCGCACGGCCCGGCAGATGGATCTGCCGCCCAAGCTGGTGATCCCGATGCGGGTGATCATGTCGGTGGCTGCGATCCTGTGTCAGCTCGACGCCCACGTGCCGATCAAGGCGCTGTCCGAAGAACTGGTGCCCGGTTTCGCCGAACCCGACAACGCGGTCATCTAGCCGCTGCGCCCTAGGCGGCGGCTCCGTCGTCTTTACGCGGGCGTCCACGGGGCCGTTTGAAGCTCAGGACCGAGCCGCGGTCGATGATCTCGCCGCCCCACACGCCCCAGGGCTCGGCCCGTTCCAGTGCGGCCGCCAGGCACTGGCGGCGGACCGGGCAGCCGGTGCACAGCGTCTTGGCCCGCTCGAGATCGGCCGGGGTGTCGGCGAACCACAGGTCGGGATCTCCGACGTGACACGGCAGGGATTGTCTGGGGACTGTCGGTGCCGACATGTCCTACCACCTACTTCCTGATCTGGGTTGGCGTCCGTGGGGAGTGATCCGGACCAGGTCAGGAAGTTGTCTGCGGAACAACTATGGCCACGGATCCTGGTGACTTCGGGTCCGTGGCCATCTGGGGAGAAAACCGGGCTGGTGCTTAGCTTGCCTTCGGTGGGCCCCCGACTTGTACGGACGCGTCGGTCGCGGCGGCGGCGCGATGCTTACGCGCGGCCGCCGAGGCGGCGTGTGCGGCATGGGTGGTGGCAGCGTCGAACGCCGCGCGGGCCACGCCTACACCGAAAGCGTCGTTGATCATCGTGGCCACCCCCTTCCCGTAATGCCGACTTCCGTGGTGTCGAGTTGTGCGCTTCGAGGGTAAACGGTCAGCGCCGATGACCACAACCGATTTTCTGACCTGCGGGTTTACCGGTCAACGGCCGCGGACCAGCTCCAGCACGTCGGGCCCGTACTGTTCCAGTTTGCGTGCGCCGATGCCCGGGATCGCGATCAGCGCCTCTTCGTCGTCGGGCAGTAGCTCGGCGATGGCGATCAGCGTGTTGTCGGTGAAGACGACGTAGGCGGGCACCTTCTGCTCCTTGGCGATGTCGAGCCGCCAAGCCTTGAGCCGCAGCAACAGGTCCTCGTCGATGTCGGCGGCGCAGGTCTCGCAGCGCCGCAGCATGACGGCCGCCGGGGTGGTCAGGTTGTTGTTGCAGATCCGGCAGCGGGTCGCGGTGCCGCGGGTGCGCCGAGACTTGTTGGGCGCCGCGTCGGCCCGCGCCTGGGGTGCGATGCCGTTGAGGAACCGCGACGGCTTGCGCCCCTGGCGCCCGCCCGGGCTGCGGGCCAGCGCCCAGCTGAGCGCCAAATGCGTTCTGGCCCTGGTGATTCCGACGTAGAGCAGCCGGCGTTCCTCCTCGACCGCTTCGCTTTCTGCGCCGTGCGCCAACGCGTGCGAGATGGGCAGCGTGCCGTCGGCCAACCCGACCAGGAACACCGCGTCCCACTCGAGCCCCTTGGCCGCGTGCAGCGACGCCAGCGCGACGCCTTGCACCACCGGTGCGTGCCGGGCGTCGGCGCGCATCCGGAGTTCGGCTATCAGCCCGGGCAAGTCGAGCTGCGGACGCTGGGCGACTTCGTCGTCCACCAGCTCTGCCAAGGCGGTCAGCGCTTCCCAGCGCTCGCGGGCCCGGGTGCCCACCGGTTCCTCCGCCGTCAGCCCCAGCGGTTCCAGCACCGCGCGCACCATGTCGGGCAACGGGCCCGCTGGGCCATGCTCAGAGCCGCGCTCGGCCGCCCGGTGCAGCGCCAGCATGGCCTGCTTGATCTCCTGGCGGTTGAAGAACCCCTCGCCACCGCGAACCTGATAGGCGATGCCGGCCTCGGTCAGCGCCTCCTCGTAGATCTCCGATTGCGCGTTGACCCGGTACAGCACCGCGATCTCCGACGGCGGGGTGCCGGATTCGATGAGCCGCTTGATCGATTTGGCGACCGCGGCGGCCTCGGCCGGTTCGTCGGGATGCTCGGAGAACGACGGCGCCGGGCCCGGCGCGCGCTGGCCCACCAGGTGCAGCTTGCTGCCCGCGACGCGGCCGCGCGCCGAGGCGATCACCTGGTTGGCCAACGACACCACCTGCGGGGTGGAGCGGTAGTCGCGCTCCAGGCGCACCACCGTGGCGTCGGGGAACCTGCGGGAGAAGTCGAGCAGGAACCGCGGCGAGGCCCCGGTGAACGAGTAGATGGTCTGGTTGGCGTCGCCCACCACGGTCAGGTCGTCGCGATCGCCCAGCCACGCCGTCAGCACCCGCTGCTGCAATGGCGTGACGTCCTGGTACTCGTCGACCACGAAGCAGCGGTAGCGATCCCGGAACTCCTCGGCCACGGCGGGATCATTTTCGATCGCGGCGGCGGTGTGCAGCAGCAGGTCGTCGAAATCGAGCAGGGTGACGTTGTCGCCGCGGGATTTGAGCGCTTCGTAGGCGGCGTAGACGGTGGCGACCCGCGCGGCGTCCAGCGGAATGTCGCGCGCGGCGGCGGCCACCGCGGCCGGGTATTCCTCCGGCCCGATCAGCGACGCCTTGGCCCACTCGATCTCGCCGGCCAAGTCGCGCACGTCGTCGGTGCTCGCGTTGATCCGGGCGCGGGCGGCCGCCCGGGCGACGACGGCGAATTTGCTGTCCAGCAGCTGCCAGCCGGTGTCGCCGACCACCCGCGGCCAGAAATACCGCAGCTGTCGGTGGGCGGCCGCGTGGAACGTCAGGGCCGAGACCGCGCCGACGGTGGTGTCCTCGCCCGCCGCGGCATCGATCATCCGCAGCCTCGAGCGCATCTCCCCCGCCGCCCGCTGGGTGAACGTGACGGCCAGCACCTGGCCCGCCGCGACATGACCACTGGCGATCAACTGGGCGATGCGGTGCGTGATGGTGCGCGTCTTTCCCGTGCCGGCGCCGGCGAGCACGCAGACCGGGCCGCGGGGAGCCAGCACGGCTTCGCGCTGCTCGTCGTCCAGCCCGGCTGTCAAGGGATCGGCGACCGTTGGCATGGCGTCCATCTTGGCAGCGGTCGCCGACAAACCCGGCGCATCGCCACACCTTGATCGGCGGCCTGGCGTGTCGCCCCGGCGAGTCGCCGGATTCCGCGGTACCCCCGGCACGGAATGCATTGTCGCCGGGCTACACCCAATCGCCCACTCCTCCGCATCCCGCGTCGCGGAATGCATCGTCGCCGGGCTACACCCGATCGCCCACTCCTCCGCATCCCGCGTCGCGGAATGCATCGTCGCCGGGCTACACCCAATCGCCCACTCCTCCGCATCCCGCGTCGCGGAATGCATCGTCGCCGGGCTACACCCAATCGCCCACTCCTCCGCATCCCGCGTCGCGGAATGCATCGTCGCCGGGCTACGTTAACCAGCTATGACCTCTGCCCCGCTCACCGTCTACACGACCTCCTGGTGTGGTTACTGCCACCGGCTCATGACGGTGCTCAAGTCCAACGGAATTCCCTACGAGGCGGTCGACATCGAGCACGACGCGGCGGCCGCTGATTTCGTCAGCTCGGTCAACGGCGGCAACAGGACGGTCCCGACGGTCAAGTTCGCCGACGGGTCGACGCTGACCAACCCGAGCGCCGCCGAGGTGAAGGCGAAGCTGGCCCAGACCGGGAGCTAGGCCCGCTCAGTCGATCGCGGCCCAGGATTCGATGATCACGCGGGCGATCGAGATCGACCCCGGCAGCAGCAGTTTCGACTCAGACGAGCTGGACCAGTCCCCAGCCGCGAGCGCGGCGCGCACCTCGTCGCGGGTGAACCAGGCCGCCTCGGCGATCTCGCCGTCGTTGAAGGAGAACTCTTCGGCCGGGTCGGCGACGGCGTGGAAACCGACCATCAGCGAGCGCGGGAACGGCCACGGCTGACTGCCCAGGTAGCGCACGTCGCGGACGGTCAGCCCGATCTCCTCGCGGATCTCGCGGGCGACGCACACCTCGAAAGACTCACCGGCCTCGACGAATCCGGCCAGCAGCGAGAACATCCGCTCCGGCCACACCGCCTGGCGGGCCAGCACCGCGCGGTCACCGCCGTCGTGGACCAGGCAGATCACCGCCGGGTCGATGCGCGGGAACTCCTCGCGACCGGTCACCGGGTTGATTCGTGCCCAACCCGCCCGGGCCGGCCGCGTCGGCGACCCGTCCTCGGGGCTGAAACGGGCCTTCTCATGCCAGTTCAGCAGCGCGACGGCCGCGGACACCAGCTGGCTGCTGGTGTCGTCGAAGATCGGGCCCAGGCTGCGCAGGTTCACCACCTCGGCGTGCGCGCCGGGATCGTCGGGGGCCTGCAGCGCGCCGCGGATGCCCCACACGTGCCGGCCGTCCTCCAGGCGCCCCAGGAACACCGCCTCCGACGGCGGCTTGTCGCCGATTTCGGCGGCCGCGCCGAGCACCACCCGGCCGTTGGCGGCCAGCACCTGGTTGCGCGAATCCACCCGCAGCAGCGCCGCCTCCGCCCAGCCGGCGGTGGCGGCCTCGACATCGGTGCGCAGCTGATCGGCGCGGTCGGCGCCGACGCGCGACAGCAACGGGACGCTGCGCAGCTGAAAGTCCGCGATCGCCATCAGTGGTCGGCGTTTCGGATGTAGAGCAGTCGGTCGTTGGCCTCGATCGCATCCACCTCGGGTGCGCCGATGCGCAGCAGGTGGCCGTCGCGCACCACTCCGAGCACGATGTCGCGCAGGTGCCGCGGCGATCCGCCGACTTCGGTCTGCTCCACTTCTCGCTCGGCGATGGCCAGCCCGGCGTCGGGGGTCAGCAGGTCCTCGATCATGTCCACGACGCTGGGCGTGGTGGTGGCCAGCCCCAGGAGCCGGCCGGCGGTGGCCGAGGAGACCACCACCGAGTCGGCGCCGGACTGCTGCAGCAGGTGCTGATTCTCGGTCTCCCGGATCGAGGCGACGATCTTGGCGTTGGGTGCCAGTTCGCGCGCCGTCAGCGTCACCAGCACCGCGGTGTCGTCGCGGCTGGTGGCGACCACGATGGACGCCGCGTGCTGGGCGCCGGCCAGCCGCAGCACATCGGCTTTGGTGGCGTCGCCGTGCAGGGTGACCAGGCCCGCGCTCTCGGCGTGCTCGAGCGTGCCCCGATCGGTGTCCACGACAACGACCTCGGCCTGGGCGGTCTCGTCACCGAGGATGGCGGCGACCGCCGTCTTTCCCTTGGTGCCGTAGCCGATCACGATGGTGTGGTTGCGCACTCTGCTCCTCCAACGCTGAATCTTCCACCCTTGGCGAGACCGCTCGGAGAGCACTTCGAGCGTGGTGCCGACCAGCACGGCCAGGAACGCGATCCGCAACGCGGTGAAGATCAGGGTGTGCACCAGGCGCGCGGTTTCGGTGTACGGCGTGATGTCGCCGTAACCGGTCGTCGACAGGGAGACCGCGGAGAAGTACACGCAGTCCAGAAACGTCAGCGGTTGGTTGCGCACGTCGCGGTAACCGGTGCGGTCCAGGTAGACGATGACCGCCGCGGCCAGCAGCACCACCAGCGCGATGGCCAGGCGACGGGTGATGACGCGGATCGGGCTCGCATGGTCCTCGGGGATGCGCACCACGCCGATCAGCTGGTGACCGCGCTGAGCGGTCAGGGTTTCGTCCAGACCGCTCAGCTTTCGGGACCTACCGTTGCCCACGGCGGCCCGTCACCGGCTGCACTTCTGCGCACGAGACACGCACGGGTCTTATGTAACCACGGCCACAGCGTCCCCAATACTCGGGCGGCGCAGGTCACACGCCGACGCGGCGGGCGCCGCCGGGATCCGACAGTAGGTCGGCGACCTCGGCGTCGCTCGGCAGCTCGTCGGGAACCACCGTGGCGCCGGCGCGCACGTAATAGAAGGCGGTGCGCACCGACGATTCGGGGACGCCGGCCAGCGCCGCCCATGCCGAGCGATACACCGCGAGCTGGACGGCGGCCTGCCGCATCGCCTCCGGCCCGTGCGGCGGCTCACCTGTTTTCCAGTCGACCACGGTGGCCCCGCCATCGGGGTCGGCGAAGACCGCGTCGATGCGCCCTCGCACCAGCGTGTCACCGATCGGCATTTCGAACGGCACCTCCACGGCGACGGGGGTCCTTGCGGCCCAGGGCGATTCGGCGAACGCCCGCTGCAAGGCGGCCAGTTCCGCGCTGTCGCCGACGGCGGAATCCGCCGCGCCGGGCAGGTCACCGAGATCGAACAGGCACTCGGCGCCGTAGAACTTCTGCACCCATGCGTGAAAGGCATTGCCCAGCAACGCATGCGGTTCGGGACGCGACGGCAGCCGATGCCTCAGGCGCTGCGCCGTGCCCGCCGGGTCGCGCGCCAGGCCGACCAGGGAACTGACCGACAATTGGCCGGGCAGGGCGAGCGGCGGCGGCTGCACCAACCGGGCGCGCTCGGCCAGCAGGGCATCGACATCGGCGGCCCAGCCGTCCACGTCGACCCCGGTTTCGGTCGCGCCGGCGCGCAGCGCCTGAGCCACCAGCGCCGCCCCGCGCTCGACGTCGTTGCGTCGCTCGGCCAGGGGGTCGGGTGGCCATACGGCCTCGATAACGTTGCCGCGCAGTGGGTTTGGCTCACCGTCGGCGGGTGGCGGCGCCCAGTGCTCCACCGTTCCGCACGGGTCGCCGGCCGCGGCCGCGTCGTCGATGACGGCCTTGATCTCGCACAAAAAGTCCGACGGGCCGCGCGGCTTGATGCCGGTGGCCGCCCAGTGGTGCCCGGACACCAGCAGGGTGTCCTCTGCGCGGGTGATGGCGACGTAGAGCAGCCGCCGCTCCTCGTCGATACGCCGCTGCTCGAGCTGGCGACGGTGCTCGGAGATCTTGTCCGACAGCTGCTTTCGGTTGGTGACGTCCGAGGTGTCCATCACGGGGATGCCCAGGGCGCCCGCGGCGGCGCGGTCGCCGCGCAACAGCGGGGGTAGCTCGCCGGCATCGGTGAGCCAGGTGCTCTTCGACGCCGTGGACGGGAAGGTGCCACCGGA
The DNA here is from genome assembly GCF_001669335.1 of Mycobacterium sp. 1245852.3. Lineage (NCBI taxonomy): Bacteria > Bacillati > Actinomycetota > Actinomycetes > Mycobacteriales > Mycobacteriaceae > Mycobacterium > Mycobacterium sp. 1245852.3. The sequence continues at coordinate 68,927 of NZ_LZLL01000518.1, forward strand.
CAGGTGGGCCACCGCCACCACTTGCCATTCCAGCCCCTTCGCCGAGTGCACGGTGAGGATTTGGACGCGGTCGCGGGCGACCGCCAATGGTGCCGGCGCCAAGCCGTTTTCGACCGACTCGGCCACGTCCAAGTAGGCCAGCAGGCCGGTCACCGACGTGGCCGCCGATCCGTCCGCGGGCCCGGTTACGGCGTCGGTGCGTTCGGCGTACGCGGCGACGACGTCGGCGAACGCGTCCAGATGCTCGCTGCCGGCCCAGCCGGCCGCGACCCCGGCCGCGGCCCGGACCTCGCAGTCGATGCCCAGCACCCGGCGCACCTCGGCGACGAGGTCCCCGAGCGGATGGCCGAGGTGAGCGCGCAGGGCGCTCAGTTCGGCGGCCAGCGCCGTGATGCGTTGATACCCCGCGGCCGAATATGCCTCGGCCGCACCGGGATCGGTGATCGCGTCGGCCAGGCACACGGTGTCCGCGTCGGGGCCGGCCGCGCTCGCGATCGACTCGGGCGAACAGGGATCGCCGGTGGGCACACCCCCGCCCAGTACACGCGCGCGCTGCCACAGCGCCGCGAGGTCACGCGCGCCCAGGCGCCAGCGCGAACCCGTGAGCACCCGCATCGCCGCCGCGCCGGCCGTCGGATCGGCGACCAGCCGCAGCATGGCGACCACCTCGGCGACCTCCGGGATGGCCAGCAGACCCGCCAGTCCGACGACCTCGACCGGGATCCCGCGGGCGCGCAGCGCGTCCGCGATGGGCGCGGCATCGGCGTTGCGGCGCACCAGCACCGCGGCCGTCGGCGGGCTGACGCCCTCGTCGCGGACCCGCCGGTAGTGCGCGTCGAGGTGCTCGGCGATCCACTCCCGCTCGGCCGTCACGTCGGGCAGCAACGCACAACGGACCGTGCCGGGTGGGGCATCCGGGCGCGGGCGCAGCGCGTGCACGGCCACCGAGCGCCGCCGCGCCTCCGCCGACACCGCGTTGGCCACCCGCAGGGCCCGCGGCGGATTGCGCCAGCTGGTCCGCAACTCGCACATGGGCGCGGGGGTGCCGTCGGATCGGGGGAAGTCGGTGGTGAACCGGGGCAGGTTGGTCGCCGACGCGCCGCGCCATCCGTAGATCGACTGGATGGGGTCACCGACGGCCGTGAGCGCCAGGCCGTCGTCGACCCCACCCCCGAACAGCGTTGAGAGCGCGATGCGTTGGGCGTGGCCGGTGTCCTGGTATTCGTCGAGCAGTACCACCCGGTAGCGGCTGCGCAGGTCCTCGCCCACTTGCGGGAAGGTCGCCGCCAGCCTGGCCGCCGACGCCATCTGCAACCCGAAATCCATCACCTTCGCGGCGCGCATGCGTTCGTCGAGGGCGTCGAGCAGGGGCATCAGTTCGGCGCGCTCGGTCTGGGTGGCCAGCAGCCGCAGCAGCCATTGGCTGGGGCCGCGGTCGCGTTGGTAGGGGCCGGCGGGCAGGGAGTGGATCAGCCGCTCCAGCTCCAGGTGGGTGTCGCGCAGCTGGCCGGTGTCCACCAGGTGCTCGGCCAGCTGCCCCCACAGCCGCAGCACCATCGAGGTGACCGCCGCCGGGGACTTGTCGGTGCGCAGCTGCCCGGGGTAGGCGTTCACCACGTCGAAAGCCAGTTGCCACAACTCGGTTTCGCTGAGCAGCCGGGTGTCGGGCTCGACGGGCAGCAGCAGCCCGTAGTCGCGCAGCAGCGAGCCCGCGAAGGCGTGGTAGGTGCTGACCGTCGGCGCGCCCTCGGTGTCGACGGATGCGTCGGCGGCGCCCGGCGGCCCCAGCCCGACGCCGGCCAGCCGGGCCAGTCGGGACCGGACCCGGCGCAGCAGCTGACCGGCGGCCTTGCGGGTGAAGGTCAATCCCAGCACCTGACCGGGATCGGCGTAGCCGTTGGCGATCAGCCACACCACCCGCGCGGCCATGGTTTCGGTCTTGCCGGCGCCGGCCCCGGCGATGACCACCAGCGGCCCCGGCGGCGCGGCGATGACGGCGGCCTGCTCGTCGGTCGGCGGGAAAAGCCCGAGCGCCTTGGCCAATTCGGCCGGGGAATAGCGCGGTGGCGTCATCGCTGTGATCCGTCGGCGTGGGCCGGGCAGTTCGCCCGGACGGGGCAATGGCTGCAGCCGTCGTTGCGCCGCGCGATGAATTGCGGGCCGGACGTCGCGTCGGCCGCCCGGGCGATGACCTCGCGCCATTCGTCGCCGCCGGCCGCGGTCAGCGGATCCTGTTCGCGTTCGGCCACTCCCGATGCCCCGGTCTTGCCGAGGTAAACCAGCCGGGCACCGCCGGGTTCGACGTTCTCGGTGCCATTGCCGACCAATCCGTCTGCCACCGCCAGCTGATACATGGCCAGCTGGGCGTGCTGTTGCGCGTCGTCCTTGCTGACCGGCGTCTTGCCGGTTTTGATGTCGACGATGACCAGCCGGCCGGCGGCATCGCGTTCCAGCCGGTCGACCCGCCCGCGCAGCCGGACCTCGCCGCCGCCCTCGGTGGCCACGGTTCCGTCGATCTCGACCTCGACGCCGACCTCGGTCAGTGCGCCCCGGGTCTGCGCCCGCCACTCGATGAACGCCTCCAGCATGGCCCGGTGGCGAGCCAGCTCGTTGGCCGAATGCCATTGCGCCCCAAAGGGTAGGTGCCCCCAGGCGCGGTCCAGCTCGGCCAGCAATTCCGATTCGCTCTTGTGCGGTTGGGCGATCAGGGCGTGCACCACCGATCCGATCGCCGAGCGCACATCGCGCGGGTTGGATCCGCCGTGCCGCTCGGCGAGCCAGCGCAGCGGGCAGTCGTTGAGGGTCTGCATGGTTGAGGGCGTCAACGTCACCACATCGCCGCTGCCCCGCAACGGTTCGCTGGTGCTGACCGGGGTCAGGCCGTGCCACCCGGCCGGGTCGGCGCCGGGCACACCGGCTCGGGCCAGCCGGGCCAATTGTGTTGCCGCGCAGTCACGGGCGGCCTCGTCGACCGCCCCGTCGGGGGCGCACACCACGCCGCGCAGCCGCCCGACCAGCGCCGCCGCGGACAACACCCGCGGAGCCGAGACCGGTTGTAGCTCAGCGTTATCCGGTTCTCCGTCGGCCCACCGCGCGATTTCGGCGAAGAAGGTCGACGGCAGCGCGGCCTCGTGGCCGGCCCCGCCGGTGTCGCTGTCGACGGCCGTCACCAGCAACCGCCGGCGGGCCCGGCCCATCGCCGCGACCAGCAGCCTGCGCTCCTCGGCCAGCAGCGGTGCCCGCACCGACGCGTCCGCGCCGACCCCGTCCAGCACGTCCAGCAACCGCTGGGTATTCAGCACACCGCCACGCGGAACGGTATTGGGCCACAACCCTTCCTGCAGACCGGCGATCACCACGAAATCCCATTCGTGCCCCAGCGCGGCGTGCGCGCTGAGCACCTGGACCTGTTCGGCCGCGGCGAACGGCTCGGGAACGGCGCCCGGCAACGCCAGCGCGGCGATGTGCTCGACCAGACCGCGCAGCGATGCGCCCGAGGTGCGCGACACGTAGTCGTCGGTGACGTCGAACAGCGCGGTCACCGACTCGAGGTCCCGGGTGGCCTGGGCCGCGGCGGGCCCGCCGCGCTCGCTGACCGACAGCCAGCGGCGCTGCAGCCCGGACCGGTGCCAGGCGGCCCACAAGGTGTGGCGCGGGTCTTCACCGGCGCGGTGCGAGCGCGCGGCCGCGTCGAGCACCCCGCGGACCTTGCGCAGCGGGGCGAACTGCGGCCCCGGCGGCACGGCGCCGGCGGACAGCGCGTCGACCACCAGCTCGGCGAAGTCGCCCGCGGGGCGATCGGGGTTGGCGCGCTGCATCGTTCGGCGCAGCTGGCGCAGCGACACCGGATCGACCCGACCGATGGGGCCGGTCAGCAGCGCCAGCGCCTGCTGCCCGTCCAGCCCGTCGGCGGTGGCCAGCAGCACGGTGAGCAGGGCCCGCGCGGCCGGTTCCTCGGCCAACGGGCCGGGGATGGCGGGCGCGGCCACCGGCACCCCGGCGGCGGCTAAGGCGCGCGGCAGGCGCGCACCCGCCCGCGGCACCGACCGCACGATGACCGCCATCTGTGACCAGGGCACGCCGTCGATCAGGTGTGCGCGCCGCAGCGCGTCGGCGATGGTCGCCGCCTCGGCGTGCGCCGACGCGGCCAGCCGCACCGTCACCGAGCCCTCCCCCGCCCCGGCGCCGTCGATCCGCCGACCGCCGCCGCCGCCGGGTAGCCGGGCGGCGATACCGCTGACCGCGCGCGCCACGGCGGGCGTACAGCGATGCGACGTGGTCAGCATCACCGAGGGCGCGTCGCCGCCCAGCAGCCCGGCGGGTTCACCGCCCCGGAAGCCGAACACCGCCTGGTTGGGATCGCCGGCGATCAGGGCAAGCTCGGCGCCCGCGGCGAGCACCCGAACCAGCCGGGCGGCCTGCGGGTCCAGCTGTTGGGCGTCGTCGACCAACAAGACGCGGATCCGGCCGCGTTCGGCGGACAACAGCTCGGGGTCGACGGCGAACGCCTCCAGCGCGGCGCCCACCAGCTCCGCGGCGCCCAACGCGGGCGTGGTCGCCTCCGGCGCGGCCGTGCCCACCGCCGCGCGCAGCAGCATCACCTGCTCGTACTGGCGGGCGAATTGTCCGGCGGCGGTCCATTCCGGCCGCCGGCAGCGACGGCCCAACCGCTCCAATTCCTGGGGGTCCACGCCGCGTTCAGCGCAGCGCGCCAACAGGTTTCGCAGCTCGGCGGCGAATCCCGCGGTACTCAGCGCCGGGCGCAGCGGGGCCGGCCAGGCCGTCGCCGCGCGTGGCCCGTCTTCGAGGTCGCCGGCCAGCAACTCCCGGATGATGGCGTCCTGTTCGGCGCTGGTGACCAGCCGCGGCGGCGCCTCACCGGCCCGCTCGGCCGCGCGTCGCAGGACCGCGTACGCGTACCCGTGCACGGTCCGCACCAACGGCTCGCTGACCGCGGCCCGGCCGGGGCCGGCGGGTCGCGCGCGCAGCAACGCCGTCGTCAGCGCGCTGCGCTCGGCCATCCCGATCCGGCCGGAACCGGTAAGCAGCAGAACCGATTCCGGGTTGACCCCGGCGTCGATCTGGGCGACCGCCGCGTCGATCAGCAGACTGCTCTTGCCGGTGCCGGGCCCGCCGAGAATACGCAGCTGACCGCGCGCACCCGGGTCCAAGACGGTGTGCGCTTCGGGCTCCCACGTGTAGGCCATGACGGCATGACATCACGAGGGTCCGACAGATCTAGCGCGCGACGAACGCGGACTGCAGCAGCCGGTGGTCGAACCCGCCCACCGTCTCCCCGGTGACCGCGTACTGGTAGACCGCGACACGGAAGATCTGGCTCAGCGCGGTCGAGAAGAACGAGATGACCACGGCGACCGCGAACGTGGCGGCCAGCACCACCAGACCCAGCGGCGCCAGACGCGCCGCGATCAGCGCGATGCCGCCGACCATGCCGCCCACCACGACCACCAGGGTCACCAGAAACGTGACCACCCCGATGGTGGCCGCCCCGGCGGCGCTCTCACCCCAGCGCGACTTGATGGTGTCCACCGAGCGGCGCAGTGACCGAAACGGCCCGGTGCCCTCGAGCGCGATCGCCGGGATGACGAAAAACGTTGCGACGGCCCACGCCGCGCCGACCAGGTCCGCGGCGAGCCTGCCCAGGGTCGGTAGGCGCTCCTCGAGCGCCTTGAGGATCAGCCCGACCGTGGTCGCCACCACCGTCCAACCCAGGATCGGACCGATCCGGCGCGCCGCGGCGGCGATGCCCTCGCCGACCCTGGTGTCCTCGCCGCGCATGGAGCGCACCGCGCAGGCGGCGAGCGCGACGTTGAAGAAGATCGCGATGAAGGTCGACACGTATGCCGTTGCCACGCCCGCGATGTAGTAGGCGGGGTCCTGGTTGTCCACGTGATGGCCGCCGAACACGCCGCGCAGCAACAGCGTCGGCGCCCAGATGGCGATCGTGGCGAGGACGGCGAACAGGGTGGACAGGATCGGGAAGAAGACGAGCGACCGGTCTTTTTTCAGGACCTGCCAGCTCTGCTGCGAAAGCGCCCAACCGCGCCTGATTCTGCCCATGACTGCTCCCGTTGGGTCGTCGAGGTGACCGAGCGGTCAGCGTACCCGGCCACGCCGCCGCCGACTCTTACCCTGGAGGCCGCAGCAGCCGGACAACGAGAGGAGGGGTGCAAGACCATGAACGACGACGAACGCGGCTTTCCCATCGACGAGGCGCCGGAAGGCGACGCGGTGGAACAACGGCGGCCTGTCGATTTTGACGACGAGACCGGTCTGGACATCGATTACGTGGCCGCCGCCGCGGACCGGGAAGCCAACGAGGCCGACGTGATCGAGCAGGCCTACATCGTCTCCACCGACGACGATCGGGAGGATGACGACCGTTAGGGGCCGCCCGCAACCCGCGACCGCGGTGGCTGGCACCATCGACTGGTGACCGCGAAGTTGCATGTACACCGCTACGGCCCGCCGGGTCCGGTGCGGATCCTCGCATTGCACGGGCTGACCGGCCACGGCCAGCGCTGGGAGCATTTAGCCGGCTTGCTGCCCGGGATCGGTATCGCCGCACCGGATCTTGTGGGTCACGGCAGGTCCTCATGGGCAGCGCCGTGGACCATCGACGCCAACGTCGCGGCGTTGGCCGCGCTGCTCGACGAACAGCCCGGCACACCGGTGGTGATCGTCGGCCACTCGTTCGGCGGCGGGCTGGCGATGCAGCTGGCCGCCGTCCGCCCGGATCGGGTGGCGGGGCTGCTGCTGCTCGACCCGGCGGTCGGGCTGGACGGCGAGTGGATGCGCGAGATCGCCGAGGCGATGCTGTCCTCGCCCGACTACCCCGACGCCGAGGAAGCGCGCCTGGAAAAGGTGCACGGATCGTGGTCGGATGTCGAACCGGCCCTGCTGGACGCCGAGATCGACGAGCATCTGATCGCGCTGCCGGGCGGCCGCTACGGCTGGCGGGTGAGCCTGCCGGCGATGATGTCGTACTGGAGCGAGCTGGCCCGCGAGACCGTGCTGCCGCCCGCGAAGACCCCGACCATTTTGGTGCGGGCCAAGCGCACCACGCCGCCCTATGTCACCGACCAACTGATCGACGCCCTGGCGGAGCGGTTGGGAGCGGATTTCCGGCTGCTGGATTTCGACTGCAACCACATGGTGCCCTCCGCCAAGCCCGACGAGGTCGCCGCGTTGACCCGCGAGCTGTTGGAAGCCGGCTGACCGTGGCGCCGGTGACCGACGAGCAGGTCGAGCGGGTGCGTGAGCTGGTCGCCGCGATCCCAGCCGGGCGGGTCGCCACCTACGGCGACATCGCCACTGTCGCAGGGCTTTCCAGCCCGCGCATCGTCGGCTGGATCATGCGGACCGATTCCTCGGATCTGCCCTGGCACCGGGTGATCACCGCGTCCGGTCGCCCGGCGCGACACCTGACGACCCGCCAGCTGGAGCTGTTGCGCGCCGAAGGCGTGCTGGCGACCGACGGCAAGATCGCGCTGCGCGAGGTTCGTTACGAGTTCCCGAGGGGACGCTAGAGCACCAGCCGGACCAGTGCCGCGGTGCGGGCCAGGCCGGGGAACGCCTCGGCGGTGGAACGCGGATGCAACGCGTGGACCGCGAGGCGAAACATCAACGCCCGCAACAACATCTGCGGCCATTCGGGCAGGGCGTTCCAGCGCTCGATGAGCCCGTCGTCGGCCTCTCCCCAGGACAGCGCGTCGATGACGACCACACCTGCCGCCCACGACGCGGGCCGCCAGTACGGGGTGATGTCGGTGATTCCCGGCGCCGCGGTACCGACGAAAAGCACTGTGCCGTAAAGGTCTCCGTGGACCAGCTGGTTGGGGCTCTTGGTCGGCTTGCGCAGGGTGCCCAGCTGCTGGAGCAGCTCCACCGACCGCTCGGCGTCCGCCGTCGCGGGGGCGGAGCGCGCACCCGGGGGCACCGAGGCCAGCGGCCGTTCCTCCCACGCCGCGCGGTCGGCGGCGATGAAGATGTCGACATCACCCCACGGCGCCGTGGGCCCCTGGGTCAGAAAGCGGGGCCGATCCAGTTTGCCCGTCGCCTCGTGCAGGCGCACCGCGGCCGAGACGACTTCGTCATGGCGGGGCTCGGGCGTCCCGGCCACGAAGGTGTCCGCCCGCCACCCGGATACGACGTAGCGCCCGTCGGTGGACCGCACCGGCCGGGCCAGGCGAACGCCGTCGACGAACAGCGTCTCGCGAACCCGGGCGGACCACGCCGCGCGGGCGTTGTCGGCCACCAGCGACAAGACGACTTCGCCGCACCGCCAGCCGCCCTCCCAGCTGGCGCCCAGATTGACGGGTTTAACTCCGGCCAAACCAAACGCCGACAGCACATGATCCGGCGGTGGCTCGACTGTCACACCGGTACTCTAAACGAGTCCAACAGGCGTTCCGGGTCAGTACATGACCATGTCGGGTTGCATCTGCTGCGCCCACGCCACGATCCCGCCCTGCAAATGCACCGCGTCGGCGAAACCGGCCTTGCGCACCACCGCCAGCGCCTGGGCCGACCGCACCCCCGTTTTGCAGTACAACACCGGCAGCCGGTCCTGCGGCAGCTTTGCCAGGCCCTCACCGGAATTGATCGACGACTGCGGGATCAGCTGGGCTCCGTCGATGTGCACGATGTCGAACTCCACCGGCTCACGCACGTCGATCAGCGCCAGCTTCTTGCCCGAATCCAGCCAGTCACGCAGCTCGCGCGGCGTGATGGTCGACGCAGCGTCCTGTGCCGAGAGCTCGGGCGCCACGCCGCACAGTTGCTCGTAGTCGACGAGCCCGGTGATCTTTGGCCGCGACGAATCCGACGGGTCCCGGCGGATCGCGATGGTGCGGTAGGTCATCTCCAACGCGTCGTAGATCATCAACCGACCCAGCAACGACTCGCCGATCCCGGTAATGAGTTTGATCACTTCGGTGCTCATCACCGAGGCGATGGAGGCGCAGACGATGCCCAGCACGCCGCCCTCGGCACAGGACGGCACGGAGCCGGCCGGCGGAGGCTCGGGGTACAGGTCGCGATAGTTGAGCCCGCGTCCGTTGGGGGCGTCCTCCCAGCACACTGAGACCTGGCCCTCGAAGCGGTAGATCGATCCCCACACGTAGGGCTTTTTCGCCAGCACCGCCGCGTCGTTGGCCAGATACCGGGTGGCGAAGTTGTCGGTGCCGTCCACGACCAGGTCATAGCGGCCGAACAACTCCACGGCGTTGGTGGAATCCAGCCGGAACTCGTGCAGCCGCACGTCCACCAACGGGTTGATCGCTGCGATGGAGTCGCGCGCCGACTGCGCCTTGGACCGTCCGACGTCGGCCACCCCGTGGATGATCTGGCGCTGCAGGTTCGACTCGTCGACCACGTCGAAATCGACGATGCCGATCGTGCCCACGCCCGCGGCCGCCAGGTAGAGCAGCGTCGGCGCGCCGAGGCCACCGGCCCCGATCACCAGCACCCGGGCGTTCTTGAGGCGCTTCTGCCCGTCGAGCCCCAGGTCGGGAATGATCAGGTGCCGGCTGTAGCGGGCCACCTCGTCGCCGCTGAGGTGGTCTGCGGGCGCCACCAGCGGCGGCAGCGGCGTCGACACTTGCGAAACATCTCCTCGATCGGGTTCTCCCACCATCTCAGCAGGCCGACGGACCGGCGGCAATCAGGCGACGCGCGAGCCGGGTTGGCTCAGCTCACGAATCGGCCGATCGCGACGAAGGCCGCGAGCAGCAGGAGAATCACATTGATCGGCAAAGGTTGCCGCTCGTTACGGGTCAGGTGGACGCGCAGTGCCCCGATCTGGACGATGACCAGGCCGACCGCAGCGATCGGGGTCAGGATGCGGGCGATGCCGGTCGCCTCGGGCAGGATCACACCGAGCGCGCCGAGGATCTCGACCGCGCCAACGGCTTTCACGGCCGCGTCCGAGTTGTCCTTCATCCAGTCGAGCCGGCCCGTTGCCACGAGTTGCTCGCGCGGTCGAATGATCTTGAGCCCGCCCGCGGCGAGATAGACGAATGCGAGCAGGCCCTGCGCCGTCCACAGTGCGATGTTCACGACAGTCCCCAATCCTTACCATTTGTGTGTAACCACATCGTGTGTCAGCGATGGGGCACCCACAAAAGGCACACCGATGTATGCATCCAGGAAGCAGACTTCGCTATGACGCACATCACAAAGACGACGCGGATACCCGAGGGCGGTGCGGTCCGGGAGGTGCTCGATCGCATCGGCGACAAGTGGAGTCTGCTGGTGATCGGCACGCTGCGCGGCGGACCGATGCGGTTCGGCGGGTTGACGGAGGCCGTGGCGGGCATTTCGCAGCGGATGCTCACCGTGACGCTCAAACACCTGGTCGAAGACGGCCTGGTCGAGCGCACGGCCTACGCCGAAGTGCCGCCGCGAGTGGAATACGAGTTGACCGAGCTCGGGCGAACGCTGCTACCGCTGGTGATCTCCCTCGCCGAGTGGGCGATGGCGCACCGCGACGAGATCAATGCCAACCGCAGCGGTAGCAAGCGGCGGTCGGTCAGGCGATCGGGTACGGCCAGGGATTGAACCGGCAGGTCTTGCCGTCGGCCTTGACGACGTCGGGGTCGAACTGCGCGGCGTCGTTGTTCGACGTAGAGAACGTCTGCTGCATCATCACCGGCGCCAGGGCGTTCTGCTGCTCGCAGGGCTCGTGGTGCAGGTATCCGATGGCGTGGCCGACCTCGTGGTTGATCACGTACTGCCGGTAGGAGCCGATGTCACCTTCGAACGGCACGGCCCCCCGTACCCAGCGCGCTTCGTTGATGAACACCCGTGCCTCCCGGTTGGCACCGAATACCGGGTTGTAGCAAGAGGTTTCGAGCCGGAATTCGTAGCCGCACCCTTCGCGCACCGTCACCGGCGAGACCAGCGAGATCCGAAAGTCGGGTTTGGCCCCACTGGTTCCGTCGATCCGGATGAACGCGAACTGCGGGTTGTGCGTCCAGCCCTTCGGATTGGCCAGCGTCTGGTCGACCATCTGGGCGAAGGCGTCGTCGCCGCCGAACATCGTCGGGTCGATGCCGTTCTCCACTTCGACGGTGTACCTGAACACCTTGGCGGTGCCCTGCCCGATCTGTGGCGTGGTGCCCGGCACGACGTGCCAGGTCTTGTCGCCCGCTTCAGTGAACGGGCCGCCGTCCGGCAGGGTCCCGGCCGGCAGGTTGGCGTCGAATGCGGCCAGCCCGCGCGGCGGGGCGTCGATGATCGTGGTGCCCACCGCGCCGATGGCCGGCGGGCTCTGGATGGGTTTGTTGGCCGTCGGCATGGGGGCGCCGGTGCCGGTCACCGTCTGGTACATCACCACCGCGGTGAGCACCACCAGGACGGGCAGGGCGTACGCGCGCCACCCGTAGGTGGAGACGAAGCGGCCCAGCCAGGTCTGCTTGCGCCATTGTCGCGGCCGTTCACGGTCGGCCCGGGGTCGTCCGGCTTCCCGCGCGATCGGGTCGCGCAGCGCCCGCAGCGGCTCTCGCCACTCGTCGCGTAGCACCGGCACGCGACCGGTGCCGCGTGGGGGCCGCGGGGACGTCATTTCCCCAGGATTACACAGGCAGGCACCGCCGCCGCCGGTGGCGCGCCCGAATCCACGGTCCGACACCGCTTCTGCCAGCGGCGACGACGGCGATGACGGTCGCATCGACCGGTCGGGTAGTAAGGTCTCTTCCACGGGCTGCGAGCGGTTGGCCCCCATTTTCCGAGAGGGCCGGCCGCCGACAATCAGATGAGGACTCGATGAGCGAACTCGCCAAAGTGCCGGCGCGGCGCGCCGTCAGATCGGCTGACCGCGGTCGGCCGGACGGGGCCGCGGTTTCCAACCGGCGAGGCAACCGGTTGCCCCGCGACGAGCGGCGCGGCCAATTGCTCATCGTGGCCAGCGACGTGTTCGTCGACCGCGGCTACCACGCGGCCGGCATGGACGAGATCGCCGACCGCGCCGGAGTTAGCAAACCCGTTCTGTATCAACACTTCTCGAGCAAGCTCGAGCTGTACCTCGCGGTGCTGGCGCGGCACGTGGAGAACCTGGTCTCGGGTGTTCAGCAGGCGCTGAGCACCACCACCGACAACCGGCGCCGGTTGCACTCCGCGGTGCAGGCCTTCTTCGATTTCATCGAGCACGACAGTCAGGGTTACCGGCTGATCTTCGAGAACGATTACGTCACCGAACCCGAAGTGGCCGCCCAGGTGCGCGTCGCCACCGAATCCTGCATCGACGCGGTGTTCGCGTTGATCAGCGAGGATTCGGGGCTGGACCCGCACCGGGCCCGGATGATCGCGGTCGGTCTGGTCGGAATCAGCGTCGACTGCGCCAGGTACTGGCTGGATTCCGACCGCCCGATCTCCAAGGCGGACGCGGTCGACGGCACCGTGCAGTTCGCCTGGGGCGGGCTGTCACACGTGCCGCTTACCCGCTCCTAGCGCGCCTTGCCGGCGTGTTTGCCGGTTTCGGCGCTGATCCCGAAGCCCACCCGGCGCGCGTCGGCGGCGCCGATCTCCACGTAGGCGATCTTGGCGGTGTGAATCAGGAAGCGGCGGCCCCGCTCGTCGCTCAGCCGCAGCAGGCCCGACGGATCGCTCAGTGCGGCGCTGACCAGATCTTCGACCTCGGCGGGCGTCTGGGCGCTGGCAAGGACCAGCTCGCGCGGACTATCCGTGATACCGATCTTGACCTCCACGGTCACCCCTTCCATGGGTCTTGCAGTCATTCCGCAGCTCTTGAAGTCCCGGCCCTGTCAGCAGCAGGCTAGTGGACGCGGCCGACCCCCACCTCGTCGCATCCCCACACTTCGCGGTCAGCGAAACCGGTCGCGGCCCGATAACGATTCGCTCTCAGGTTGTCTCACCCACCCGCGCGATACCCGATCCGTGTTTTCCCATGGCTAACTTCGGCACCATGGGTACCACGTTGCCGCACCTTGACGACAGGATCCGGGCATACCCCGACGACGACGACGTTGACGACGCCTGCGATACCGATCCCTACCTGAACGCCGACTACAACTGGACGGGCTGGCCCGCCGACTCGCGCTGGCGCCCCGCCACCGCGATCGTCGGCGCGGTGGTCGCCCTGGGCGCCATCGCCACCGCCGTCATCATCAACAGCGGCGACAGCGCGTCCACCAAGGCCACGCTGGGCGCCCCGGCTCCCCACCCGGTGACCTCGGCACCCGCGACCACCAAGGCGTCCGTGCCGCCCAGCTCGTCCCCGGGCCCCGCGCAGTTACCGGCCGAAACCTTCACGACGGTCACCACGCCCAGCGCCGCGCCCACCGCGCCGCCGGGGGCGGCCGCGCCCACCGTCGCGCCGCCGCTCGCCGCGGCACCGCCGACGGCCGCGGTCGATCCGCGCACCGTCGTCTACAGCGTGAACGGAACCAAGCAGCTGCTGGACCTGGTGAACATCGTCTACACCGACGCGCGCGGCGTGCCGCAGACCGAGTTCAACGTGTCGCTGCCCTGGTCGAAGGTGGTGGTGCTGAACCCGGGTGTGGAAACGGAATCCGTGGTGGCGACCAGCTTCTACGGTCGGCTCAGCTGCTCGATCTTCAACGCCGCCGGTCAGCGGGTGATCGCCTCGGCCAACACCTCGAACATGGCGACCTGCGCGCGCTGAGTAGCTGAGTTTGATGGCCTCAGCTCAGGCCGAGTTCGTGCATGCGCCGGTCGTGCGTCTGCTGCATCCGGTCGAAGAAGGCGTTGAGCTGGCCCAGCCCGCCGGCGCCGGCCATCACCAGGTCCACCAGCTCGTCGTGGTCGGCCAGCAGGTACTGGGCCTGGGTGATCGCTTCGCCGAACAGGCGGCGTGACCACAGCGCCAGCCGGCTGCGCTGCTTGCCGCTGGACGTCACGGCGGCGCGCACCTCGGCGACGACGAACTGCGAGTGCCCCGTTTCCGACAGCGCCGCGCGCACCACGTCGGCAACCTCGTCGGGCAGCCGGTCGGCGATCTCCAGGTACAGATCGGCCGCCAGGGCGTCGCCGACATACGTTTTCACCAAGGCCTCCAGCCACGTGCTGGGCATGGTCAGCCGGTGGTAGTTCTCCAGCGCAGAGACGTATTTCGACATCGCCGACACCACGTCGACGCCGCGGCTTTCCAGCGCGTCGCGCAGCTGCTCGTAGTGCTGCATCTCGGCGGCGGCCATGCTCGCCATCGATATCCGTCCGCGCAGGTCAGGGGCCATCCGCGCCTCGTCGGTGAGCCGGTAAAACGCGGCGATCTCGCCGTAGGCCAGGACCGCGAACAGCTCGTTGACACCCGGGTGATCGGCCGACAACCGCGGGGCGGGTGAATCGTCGATTCGGTCGTCGGCCAGATCGGTTTCGGAGGGCTCGCAGGAGGGCCGGGTCATGGCAACACTGTAGTCGGCTGACGTAGCGCGAAATGGGAGCCAGCTGTCGACCAGCTATCATGTAAGTAGATGGCGGCTGTATTCATGCCAGATTTTGTTTTTCAAGCCGCTATCGGCGAAATGTGCGTGCACAGCTGGCCCGCCCTAACTGGGCCCTCCCAGACTGAGCCAGGGCCGGCGACTCGGCGACGTATTCGGAGTCGGAACTCGTGCGCGCGTGACCGCGACAGAGAAATACCGACACAACCCGATACGTCACCGAAAGGCTACTTACCCACGCATGACTGCACCCACCAGCACAACTGAACCGACCCCCCAACCGACATTTGCGCAACTCGGCGTCCGCGACGAAATCGTGCGCGCCCTCGCCGAAAAAGGGATCGAAAGCCCTTTCGCCATCCAAGAACTGACCCTGCCCATGGCGCTCGCCGGCGACGATCTGATCGGCCAGGCCCGCACCGGCATGGGCAAGACCTTCGCCTTCGGCGTGCCGCTGCTGCAGCGCATCACCGCCGGCACCGCCGCCCGCCCGCTCAACGGCACCCCGCGGGCGCTGATCGTGGTGCCCACCCGGGAGCTGTGCCTGCAGGTCACCGATGACCTGACACTGGCGGCCAAGCACCTGACCGCCGATGAGGGCCGACCGCTGTCGGTGGTGCCGATCTACGGCGGTCGCCCCTACGAACCGCAGATCGAGGCGCTGCGCGCCGGCGCCGACGTCGTGGTGGGCACCCCGGGCCGGCTGCTCGACCTGAGCCAACAGAACCACCTGCAACTGGGCGGGCTGTCGGTGCTGGTGCTCGACGAGGCCGACGAGATGCTCGACCTCGGCTTTTTGCCCGACATCGAGCGGATCCTGCGCCAGATCCCGACCGACCGGCAGTCGATGCTGTTCTCGGCGACCATGCCGGACCCGATCATCACGCTGGCCCGCACCTTCATGAACCAACCCACCCACATCCGGGCCGAAGCGCCGCACTCGGCGGCCACCCACGACACCACCGTCCAGTACGTCTACCGGGCGCACGCCCTGGACAAGGTCGAACTGGTCAGCCGCGTGCTGCAGGCCGAGGGCCGCGGCGCGACGATGATCTTCACCCGCACCAAGCGCACCGCGCAAAAGGTGGCCGACGAGCTGGCCGAGCGCGGTTTCGCGGTGGGCGCGGTGCACGGCGATCTGGGGCAGGTCGCCCGCGAGAAGGCGCTGAAGGCCTTCCGGTCCGGGGAGATCGACGTGCTGGTCGCCACCGACGTCGCCGCCCGCGGCATCGACATCGATGACATCACCCACGTCATCAACTACCAGATCCCCGAGGACGAGCAGGCCTACGTGCACCGCATCGGCCGCACCGGCCGCGCCGGCAAGACCGGTATCGCGGTCACCCTGGTGGACTGGGACGAGCTGCCCCGCTGGGCGCTGATCGACAAGGCGCTGGGGCTGGATTCCCCCGAGCCCGCCGAGACCTACTCCAACTCTCCGCATCTGCGCGCCGAGCTGAACATCCCCGCCGAGGCCGCCGGCAGAGTGGGCGCCGCCCGCAAGCCGCAGGGCCAGCGCCGCAGCGGCGACCGCGACGGCACGAAGCCGGAGCAGAATTCGGAAAGGCCCGCGCGCCGCTCCGGCACCCGGCGGCGCACCCGCGGCGGCCAGCCCGTCGCCGCGCACCCGTCGGGCAATGGTGCGGCCAGCAGCAACGGCGACGCCGCCGCGGAAACGCCGGCCGGCTCGCCCCCGGGCAACGCCGGCTCCACCCGGCGCCGCCGCCGGCGTCGCAAGCCCGCCGAAGGCCAAGCCGCCACCGCGGCCGCCGCCCCGCAGAGCAACTAACAACACCCGCACCGCCGCATGGTCAGACCCGAGCGTCGCACCAAGGGCGACCTGCTCGCCGCCGCGGCCATCGCGGTCGCGGTCGCCGCGGTCGCGGCATTGATCTGGTGGACCAGCGACGCCCGGGCCACCACCAGCCGACCCGCGGCCGTCCCCGCACCCAACCCGACCCCGGCCAAGCAGGTGCCGGCCGGCCTCAAGCAGCTGTGGAGCGCCGCGAGTCCGGCCACCACGGCCCCGGTGGTCGCGGGCGGGGAGGTCGTCACGGGTGCCGGCCGCCGGATCGACGGGCGCGATCCCGACAACGGCCAGTCCCGCTGGAGCTACGCGCGCGACATCGACCTGTGCGGGGTCACCTGGTTGTACCGCTACGCCGTCGGGGTCTACCGCGACGAGCGCGGCTGCGGGCAGGTCAGCACCCTGGACGGCTCCACCGGTCGCCGGGGGCCGGCCCGCAGCGGTTACGCCGATCCGCGGGTGCGGCTGTCCTCCGACGGCATGACGGTGTTGTCGGCCGGTGACACCCGGCTGGAACTGTGGCGCTCGGACATGGTCCGGATGCTGGTGTACGGCGAGACCGACGCGCGGGTGAAGCCGTCGACGCGCGGACTGCACTCCGGTTGCCGACTGATCTCGGCCGCGGCCAGCTCGCAGGCGGTCTCGGCGCTGGAGAGCTGCGCGAACCAGGCCGACCTGCGGTTGGTGCTGCTGCGCCCGGGCAAGGACGACGACGAACCGCAGCAACACCTGGTCGCCGAGCCGGGCATCGCGCCGGATTCGGGCGCCCGGGTGCTGGCCGTCGCGGAGAACACCACCGCGGTGTACCTGCCGGCGCCGCAGCCCCGGGTCGACGTGATCGACGAAACCGGCGCCACCGTGTCGAGCACCCCGCTGCCCAAGCCGCCGTCGCGCACGTCGGCCGTTTCCCACCCCGGCAGCCTGATCACCTGGTGGACCGGCGATTCGCTGATGGTCTTCGACGCGAACACCGTGGCGCTGCGCTACACCATCGCCGCGGGCGACAAGACGGCGCCGTTGGGGCCCGGCGTGATGATGGCGGGCCGGCTACTGGTGCCGGTCACCGGCGCGATCGGCGTCTACGACCCGCTCAGCGGCGCCAACGAACGCTACATTCCGGTCGACCGCTCGAGAAGCGTCCCGCCGGACGGCAAACCGGTGTTCCCGGCCGTGATCGGGTCCCGGGTCCTCGAGCAGCGCGGCGACACGCTGGTCGCGCTGGGCTGACCGCGGCCGCGGCTCTTGCCGTCGAGTGTGAATCGTTGGCCTTCGGTGTGGATCCGCGGCGGCGACACGCCGATCGGGCCCGCCGCCAGTGCACACTCAACGCCGTCAGCTCACACTCAAAGCCGCGCTGGGCTGACCCCGGCCGCTTACACCTCGACGGCGAACGTCGGCAGCGGCTTGCCGCTCTTCCAGTGCTTGAGCAACGCTTGCGCCAGCTCGCCGTAGGCCACCGCGCCCTTATTCTTGCGGCCGGCCATCACCGACGAGCCCGAGGCGCTGGCCTCGGCGAACCGCACGGTCCGCGGGATCGGCGGGGCCAGCACCGGCAGGCTGTAGCGATCGGCGACGTCGAGCAGCACGTCGCGGGTGTGGGTGGTGCGCGAGTCGTACAGCGTCGGCAGGGCGCCGAGCAGGCGCAGCTCCGGGTTGGTGATCTGCTGGACGTCGGCGACGGTGCGCAGGAACTGGCCGACCCCGCGATGCGCGAGGGTCTCGCATTGCAGCGGCACGATGACCTCGTCGGCGGCGGTCAGCCCGTTGAGGGTGAGCACGCCCAGCGACGGCGGGCAGTCGATGATCACCACGTCGAAGTCGTCGCCGAGTTTGGCCAGCGCGCGCTTGAGCGCGTATTCGCGGCCGGCCCGCATCAGCAGCATCGCTTCGGCGCCGGCCAGGTCGATGTTGGCCGGCATCAGCGTCATTCCCTCGGCCGTCTCGACCAGGGCGGCGTTGGGCTCGACGTCGCCGAGCAGCACCTCGTGCACGGACACCGGCAGCTTGTCGGGGTCTTGCCCCAGCGAGAAGGTCAGGCAGCCCTGCGGATCGAGGTCGACCAGCAGCACCCGCTTGTTCTCGTCCACCAACGCCGCCCCTAGCGACGCGACCGTGGTCGTCTTGGCGACACCGCCCTTTTGGTTGGCCACCGCCAATACCCGTGTCTTACTCACCGGCGCCGCCACCTCATCGCTGTCTCCCCACCTGCCTCGTCGCGTGCGGTTTACAGTGCCATCCTGGCATGTTCGCCCGCCGTGCGCTCCGGCCTGAGCAACCACCGCGAGTCGTCCGGCAGAATCGGTCGATATGGGCTTGCACAATCACCGTCTGGTGCTGCTGCGCCACGGCGAGACCGAGTGGTCGAAATCCGGCCAGCACACCGGCCGCACCGAGGTCGAGCTGACCGAGGCCGGCCGTACGCAGGCCGAGTTGGCCGGCGGGGTGCTCGCCGAGCTCAAACTCGTTGACCCGCTGGTGATCAGCAGCCCGAGGCAGCGGTCGCTGACCACCGCGCAGCTGGCCGGGCTGACCGTCGACGAGGTGACCGAGCTGCTGGCCGAGTGGGACTACGGCTCGTACGAGGGCCTGACCACGGAGCAGATCCAGGAGACGGTGCCCGATTGGCTGGTGTGGACGCACGGCTGTCCGGCCGGTGAGACGGTCGCGCAGGTCAGTGAGCGCGCCGACGCCGCCGTCGCGACCGCGCTGGAGAACATGCAAGCGCGCGACGTGGTCTTCGTCAGCCACGGTCACTTCTCCCGCGCGGTCATCACCCGCTGGGTCGAACTGCCGCTCGTGGAGGGTAGCCGGTTCGGCATGATCACCGCGTCGGTCGCGGTCTGCGGTTTCGAACACGGGGTGCGCCAGCTGCGGGCGCTCGGATTGACCGGTCAGTGAATCGCGAAGACGACGATGCGCGCCGCGCGGCGGCGCGAGACGGGGGTCCCCCCAGCCGCGAAGCGGCTAAGGGGCGAGTCGAGCAGCGCAATCACGAGCCGCCGTTCGCGCTGTGCGGGCCGACGCGGACCCTCATTGCCGACGGGGTGCGGCACCGCTACCGCGACGTGGGCGCCGCGCAGGCCGCGCTGCGATCGGGTGAGGCGCCGATTGTGTTGGGGGCGTTACCTTTTGACGTCACGCGCCCCGCCGCGCTGCTGGCACCCGAGGCGGTGACCGCCACCGATGGGCCGCCGGACTGGCCGGCCGGCGCGCTGCCGCCGGTGCGGGTGGCGCAAGCCATTCCGGCGCCGCCCGACTACCGGGACCGGATCCGCCGGGCGTGCGAGCAGCTCGCCGCGGACGACAACCCGCTGCACAAGGTGGTGCTGGCGCGGGCCCTGCGGCTGGTCGCCGACGCCCCGTTGGACGCCCGGGTGATTCTGCGCCGGCTCATCGCCGCGGACCCGGCGGCCTACGGCTACCTGGTCGATTTGAGCGCCGCCGGCGAGGAGTATGCCGGTGCGGCGCTGGTGGGTGCCAGCCCCGAACTCCTGGTGGCGCGCCGCGGCGACCATGTCGAGTGCCGGCCGTTCGCCGGCTCGGCCCCGCGCGCCGCTGACCCGGACACCGACGCCGCCAACGGCGCCGCGCTGGCCGCCTCGGCGAAGAACCGGCACGAGCACCAGCTGGTCATCGAGACCATCAGGACCGCCCTGGAACCGCTGTGCGACGAGCTGTCGATCGCGGCCGAACCACAGCTGAGCAGCACCGCCGCGGTCTGGCACCTGTGCACGCCGATCGCCGGCCGACTGCGTGAAACATCAACGACCGCAATCGATCTGGCGCTGGCTCTGCATCCCACCCCGGCGGTCGGCGGGGTGCCGACCAAGCCCGCGATGCGGCTGATCGCCGAACTGGAGGGCGACCGCGGGTTCTACGCCGGGGCGGTGGGCTGGTGTGATGCCCGCGGCGACGGCCGCTGGGTGGTGTCGCTGCGCTGCGCGCAGCTGTCGGCCGACCGGCGCGTCGCGCTGGCCCGGGCCGGTGGCGGTATCGTCGCCGAGTCCGACCCCGACGACGAAGTCGCCGAGACGACAACGAAATTCGGCACGATCCTCAACGCCCTGGGAGTCGAGCGATGAGCCCAAACATCCGGCGGGCGTCGCAGCGGGACGCGGCCGCCATCACCGAGATGATCTACGCGCTGGCCGAATTCGAGCACGCCGTCGATCAGTGCACGGTGACCGAATCACAAATCGCGGCAGCCCTTTTCGGTGACCCACCGACGGTGTACGGGCATGTGGCCGAGGTGGACGGCGAGATCGGGGCGATGGCGCTGTGGTTCGTCAACTTCTCCACGTGGGACGGGGTGGCGGGCATCTACCTGGAAGACCTGTTCGTGCGGCCGCAGTTCCGCAGGCGCGGGCTGGCCCGCGCGCTGCTGGCCGCGCTGGCCGCCGAATGCGTGCAGCGGGGCTACACGCGGCTGTCCTGGGCGGTGCTGAACTGGAACGCCGACGCCATCACGCTCTACGACGGGATCGGCGGGCAGCCGCAGAACGAATGGACGACCTACCGGCTGTCCGGGGCGTCGTTGGCGCGACTGGCGGAATCGCCCTGAGCGCCGGCGGCCCAGCGCACGGCGGCGGGGCTGAACAGCAATCCCAGCACGACCAGCGCCACGCCGCCCGCCGGAATCCCGAACCCCGGTTGGTGTGACCCGACGGCCAGGTACCAGGCCACCGGCAACAGCAGCAGCTGGGTGATCACGGCCAGCCCGCGGCCCCAGCGCCTGCCGCGGATCAGCGCGCGGCCCGCGGCGATCACGGCGGCACCGACCAGGACGAACCAGCCCGCCGTCGCCAGGCCGTTGACCACCTGCTGATCGGCTCCGGCGATCCCGCGAACCACCAACACCACCGCCACGATCAGCGCCGCAACCCCCTGCAGCATAACGATCAGGCCCGCGCGGCGAACGGCGGTCGGGGTGGCTGGCGGCGTCACAGCGTCAGCGTAGTCAGGGCGGCCGCCCGTTCCCCCACAGCGTGGCCTTAGGCGGCCCGCCTAAGCTCGTGCTTCATGCGGGCCGTGCTGATCGTCAATCCCACAGCAACTTCCACCACTCCGGCCGCGCGCGATCTGCTGGCCCACGCGCTGAAAAGCCGCCTGCAGCTCAGCGTCGAGCACACCAACCATCGGGGTCACGGCACCGAACTCGCGCAGAAGGCCGTGGCCGACGGTGCCGACCTGGTGGTCGTGCACGGCGGCGACGGCACCGTGAGCGGGGTGGTCAACGGCCTGCTGGGCCCGCCCGGGCCGCTGCCCGGCGGACCGGTGCCCGCGGTCGCCGTGGTTCCCGGCGGGTCGGCCAATGTGCTGGCGCGGTCCCTGGGCATCTCCACGGATCCGGTCGCGGCCACCAACCAGCTGATCCAGCTGCTCGACGACTACCAGCGGCGCGCCATCTGGCGGCGGATCGGCCTGATCGACTGCGGCGAGCGCTGGGCGGTGTTCAACACCGGCATGGGCGTCGACGCCGAGGTGGTGGCCGCGGTCGAGGCCGAGCGGAACAAGGGCGGCAAAGTTTCGGCATGGCGCTACATCCGCGCCGCGGTGCCCGCCGTCTGGGCCTACACCCGCCGCGACCCGATGCTGACGCTCGAACTTCCCGGCCGCGAACCCATCACCGGGGTGAGCTTCGCCTTCGTGTCTAACTCGAGCCCGTGGACGTTCGCCAACGAACGGCCGGTGTGGACCAACCCCGGCTGCAGCTTCGAGTCGGGCCTGGGGGTGTTCGCCCCTACCACCATGAAGCCGATCCCGACCCTGCGAATCGTGCGGCAGATGTTCGCCAAACGGCCCGCATTCAACTTCAAGCACCTCATCACCGAGGACGACCTGCCGAGCGTGCGAGTTACCTCGACCGGGGGCGCGGTCGCGTGCCAGTTCGACGGCGATTACCTCGGCGTGCGCGAAACCATGACGTTCAAAGCCGTCCCGGACGCGCTGGCGGTGGTCGCCCCTCCGCAACAGAAACGGCACTGAGCTGCGGTAATGCGATGCAGCGACCCGGGTGTGGGGAAAATTACCGGTCAAGTGGCCCATGGAGTGTAGTACAACGGAGTAAGGGCTTGGCTACGAGTTGATCAAAGTGAGATAGCCCACGAGCGAACTCACACTATTGACATCTGTTGAGCCTGTGAAACGATCAAAAGGTTGCATGCAGAAATTTACGCAGGAGTCCGGACTCCTTTTCTTCTGCACGCGTTAAACAGCCGAAGAAAATGGCCGTGCGCCTTGCTGCGCACTCAGTGAGGAGTAAAGACGTATGGATTGGCGCCACAAGGCGGTCTGTCGTGACGAAGACCCGGAGCTGTTCTTCCCGGTAGGGAACAGCGGCCCGGCGCTCGCGCAGATCGCTGACGCGAAACTGGTCTGTAATCGGTGCCCGGTGACCACAGAGTGCCTCGGTTGGGCCCTGAACACGGGCCAGGACTCGGGCGTCTGGGGCGGCATGAGCGAAGACGAGCGGCGCGCACTGAAGCGTCGCAACGCCCGGACCAAGGCCCGCAGCGGGGTTTAACCCAGATAACGCAAACAGTGCGGCCTCGACGAAAGTCGGGGCCGCACCTTTGCGTGCGGGTGCGCCGCGCGCCTACAACAGCAAACGCGCGCCTACAACAGCAAACGGGTGCGCCGGCCGATCGGCACCCTCAGCACCACATCGGTGCCACGGGCGGGCGCCTGACGCATGCCCAGGGTGCCGTCCAGCTCGGCCGACACCAGGGTCCGCACGATCTGCAGCCCCAGGCTGTCGGAGGTCTCCAGGCTGAATCCCTCCGGCAGCCCGCGACCGTCGTCGTGCACCACCACGTCGAGCCAGCGCGCCGAACGCTCGGCGCGGATCGTCACCGAGCCCTCCTCGACCGCCGGGTCGAAGGCGTGTTCTATCGCGTTCTGCACGAGTTCGGTGATCACCATGATCAGCGCGGTGGCCCGGTCGGAGTCCAGCACGCCCAGGTCGCCGACCCGGTTGATGCGGATCGGCCGGTCCACGGACGCAACGTCATTCATGATCGGCAGGATCCGGTCGATCACCTCGTCGAGGTTGACCTGCTCGTCCACCGACATCGACAGCGCGTCGTGCACCAAGGCGATGGACGACACCCGGCGCACCGACTCGATCAGGGCCTCGCGCCCCTCGGCGTTGACCGTCCGGCGGGCCTGCAGACGCAACAGCGCCGCCACGGTCTGCAGGTTGTTCTTCACCCGGTGGTGGATTTCCCGGATGGTGGCGTCCTTGGAGATCAGGGCCCGGTCGCGGCGCTTGACCTCGGTGACGTCCCGGATCAGCACCGCCGCGCCGGCGCTGGCCCCGTCGACCATCAACGGCAGCGTGCGCAGCAGCACGGTGGCTCCCCCGGCGTCGACCTCCATGCGCATGCTGCGCCCGCCGGCGACCAGATCGCGCACGTGCTCGGCCACCTCCTGCGCCTCGAACGGGTCGGAGATCAGCGGGCGGGTGACCTCGATGAGGTTGTGCCCTTCCAGCTCGGTGGTCAGGCCCATCCGGTGATACGCCGACAGCGCGTTGGGGCTGGCGTAGGCGACGACGCCGTGCACGTCGAGGCGGATGAAGCCGTCGCCGGCCCGCGGGGTCGAGCGCGACATCACCACGTCCCCGACGTCGGGGAAGGTCCCCTCGGCGAGCATGTGGACCAGATCGGTCGCGCACTCGCGGTAGGCGATCTCCAGCTGACCCGACGCACGGTCGGCGGCCAGCGCGGTTTGATGGTGGGTCAGCACCGCCACCACCTTGCCGCCGTAGCGCACCGGCGACGCCTCGACATGGGTGCCCGGCAGCCACGAATCTTCCTGTCCCGCAGCGTCATTCCGCTTCGCGGTGCCCGACGCGAACGTCTCGGCCACCAGCGCCAGCCGGTCGGAGGCCACGGCGGTGCCCACCGCATCCGTCAGTAGCGCCGTGGGTGCGGTGTTCGGCCGGCACTGCGCCACACACACCAGCACGCCATCGTCGCGCCGCACCCACATCAGGTAGTCGGCGAAGGACAAATCGGCCAGCAGCTGCCACTCCCCGACCACGGCGTGCAGATGGTCCACCGCGTTGCCCGGCAGCATCGTGTGTTCGGCGAGCAGATCACCGAGAGTTGACATTGCTTACTCCCCGGGTCGTTCCCCGGCGGCTGATCGAAGGGGCCGGACGGCTAGCTGATGACCGCGATGAGGTCGCCCGCCTGAATGACGTCGCCCACCGACACGCTGACCTTGCTGACGGTGCCGCCGACCTCGGCCAGGACGGGGATCTCCATCTTCATCGACTCCAGCAGCACCACGACGTCGCCTTTGCCGATCTGGTCACCCTCGTTGACAACGACTTCGAGCACGCTGGCCACGATCTCGGCGCGCACATCCTCCGCCATCTTCACCCCACTCGTCTCGGCCTTCGCGCAGGCTGGCTGCTGGTTCATCACGGTTCTCTCGGGCCCATCAGGCTCGGATACATCGAACCACAGGACCCGTCGGGACCGCGGCACACGGCCCCCCGACAGGCCCCGACGAGGGCGAAGACACTGCACAGGACGTTCCATGAGAGAATGGTGGACAAGCCAACGGGCGCCGGGCGCCTGGTTTGACAAGCAATCACGGAGGTTTTCCATCATGGCCAAACGTGGCCGGAAGAAGCGCGACCGCAAGCACAGCAAGGCCAACCACGGCAAGCGGCCCAACGCCTAAAGGGACGCTACTGCGAACCCCGGATGATCGTGGTGCGGCGGATCTCGAGCCGTAACCGCTCACGCAATCCCTCGGGGGCCTTCTCGCCCCTGCACTTGGTGGCGATCAACGCCTTGATCCGCTCTTCGAGCCCATAGTGCTTGAAGCAGCCGGGGCACGCCTCGAGGTGCTTGCGTAACTGCTCGCGGGTGTCCGGGCCGCATTCACCGTCGAGCAGCAGCCAGACCTGGCGGATCACCTCCGCGCAGCCGACGCTGCCATGGGACTCATCGTTGGGGCAGGCGTCGGGCGAAGCCCCGCCCTGGCCGGAGAACTCGCTCATGACGACACCTCCTCGTGCGTCTGCTGACCGCGGTTGAAGCCCCGCTCCTTGGCGACGTCGGCCAATAGGCCGCGCAGCTGCCGTCGGCCGCGGTGCAGCCGTGACATTACCGTTCCAATGGGCGTATCCATGATCTCGGCGATTTCCTTGTACGGGAAACCTTCGACGTCGGCGTAATAGACCGCCATCCGGAATTCCTCCGGCAATGCCGCCAGCGCCTCTTTGATCTCCGAGTCAGGCAGCGCCTCGAGGGCCTCGACCTCGGCCGAGCGCAGCCCAGTCGACGAGTGCTCGGCGTTGGAGGCCAGCTGCCAGTCGGTGATCTCCTCGGTCGGATACTCCGCGGGCTGGCGCTGCTTCTTGCGGTAGCTGTTGATATAGGTGTTGGTCAAGATCCGGTACAGCCACGCCTTGAGATTGGTGCCGGCCCGAAACGAGCGGAAGCCCGCATAGGCCTTCACCATGGTCTCTTGCAGCAGGTCCTCGGCGTCGGCGGGATTGCGCGTCATGCGCAACGCGCCGCCGTACAGCTGGTCGAGCAGGGGAATCGCGTCGCGTTCGAATCGCGCCGTTAATTCCGCGTCCGTCTCTTCGTGCGCTGCGGGC
The DNA here is from genome assembly GCF_001669335.1 of Mycobacterium sp. 1245852.3. NCBI lineage: Bacteria > Bacillati > Actinomycetota > Actinomycetes > Mycobacteriales > Mycobacteriaceae > Mycobacterium > Mycobacterium sp. 1245852.3. Next base: position 94,800 of record NZ_LZLL01000518.1, read on the forward strand.
TCGGGAATCTCGGGCCCCGTCACGCCATCGCGGCCATCGTCAGAGTCGGCCATGTCGATAAACCCGGTCCCTTCTGCGGCGGTGTCACCGGAGGCCACCGAAGGCGCCACCGGACTCGCAAGGAAGCCAGCCAACAGCTCCTCGCCTAACAGGCTCGTCGCCGTTGACACCACGCTGCTCCTCCCAATCTAAAGGCTGACCCCGACACCGTCCGTCCGGGTCCGCTGCACCGCATGTGAGACCGATTGGATCAACAGCGTGCGCGACCCCGCTATTTCCGCAGCGCGATCGGCCCGGTGGCGGTGCCGGCCGACCCGATCGGACCCCGATCCGGCCGATTCGGGCGTGGCGTTAGTGTGACGCCATGTCCCTGAACGGCAAGACCATGTTCATCTCCGGCGCCAGCCGCGGTATCGGCCTGGCCATCGCCAAGCGTGCGGCACAGGACGGTGCCAACATCGCGCTGATCGCCAAGACCGCCGAGCCGCACCCGAAGCTGCCGGGAACGGTGTTCACCGCGGCCAAGGAGCTCGAGGAAGCCGGCGGACAGGCCCTGCCGATCGTCGGGGACGTCCGCGACCCGGAGTCGGTGGAGGCGGCCGTGGCCAAGACCGTCGAGCAGTTCGGCGGCATCGACATCTGCGTCAACAATGCGTCGGCGATCAACCTGGGATCCATCACCGAGGTGCCGATGAAGCGGTTCGACCTGATGAACGGCATCCAGGTGCGCGGCACCTACGCCGTTTCCCAGGCGTGTATCCCGCACCTGAAAGGCCGGGAGAACCCGCACATCCTGACGCTGTCGCCGCCGGTGCTGCTGGGCCAGGAGTGGCTGAAGCCGACGGCGTACATGATGGCCAAGTTCGGTATGACGCTGTGCGCGTTGGGCATCGCGCAGGAGATGCGCGAGGAGGGCATCGCCTCGAACACGCTGTGGCCGCGCACGCTGGTGGCCACCGCCGCGGTGCAGAACCTGCTGGGCGGCGACGAGGCGATGGGACGCGCCCGCAAGCCCGAGATCTACTCCGACGCGGCCTACGTCGTCCTCAACAAGCCGTCCAAGGAGTTCACCGGCAACATGCTGTTGTGCGAGGACGTGCTGGTGGATTCCGGCGTCACCGACCTTTCGGTCTACGACTGCATCCCTGGCTCGAAGCTGGGCGTCGACTTCTGGGTGGATGGCGTCAACCCGCCGGGATACACCGGCCCCTAGCAGCCCTGAGGCATTAGGTGGCCGCCACACCGGGCATCGCCGCTTTGGTGAAAGCCGGTGTGGCGCACCAGGTTCTGACCTTCGATCACGATCCGCGGGCGCAGTCGTTCGGCGCCGAGGCGGTCGAAGCGCTCACCGCGGCGGCCGGCATCGAACCGGGACAGATCTACAAGACCCTCGTCATCACGGTGCCGAACGGATTGGCGGTCGCGATCGTGCCCGCGACCGCGCGCCTGTCGCTGAAGGCGGCCGCCGCGGCGCTGGGGGTCGCCAAGGCGGCCATGGCCGAGACTGCGGTCGCCGAGCGGAGCACCGGTTACGTCGTCGGTGCGGTCTCGCCGTTCGGCCAGCGCCGGCGACTGCCGACGGTCGTGGACTCCAGCGCGCTGCGCTGGGAGCGGGTGTTCTGCAGTGCCGGCCGTCGGGGCTGGGAGGTCGCGGTGGCGCCGCAGGACCTGATCCGCCTCACCGGCGCGGTCACCGCCGACATCAGCCGAACGTGACGACGACCTTGTCCGCGGCCCCCGGGGTGTGCGCCAGTTCGAGCGCCTCGCCGACGTTGTCGAACGGGATGGTGTGGCTGACGATCAGCGCGTATTTCTCCCAGTTCGCGACGAGATCCTTGGTCACCTCGAAGATCTCGTCGGGGTAGCCCATGGAGCCGAGGATGGTGATCTCGTTGCTCATCACGTTGACGAACTCGACGGGTACCGGTTCCTTGTGCACGCCAACGATTCCCAGCGTCGCGCCCCGCTGGGCGGCGGCCAGCGCGGTGTTGACGACGGCGGGCACACCGGCGGCGTCGAGGTAGATGTCGGTCCCGGCCTTGCCTGGAAACATCGATTCGCCCTCGCCGTGCAGTTCGATCAGGCGCGCCACCACGTCCTCGTCGGCCGAGTTGATGACGGCGTCGGCGCCGATCCGCAGCGCCTTGTCCAGCCGCCCGGGGATCAGGTCCACAACGACGACGTGGTAGACGCCAAGGGATTTGAAGGCAAGCACGGCGCCCAGCCCGATGGGCCCGGCCCCGAACACGACGACCTTGTCCGTCGGTTTGGGCCGGCAGCGGTTGGCGCCGTGGCGCGCGACGGCCATGGGTTCGTTGAGCGCGGCCACCTCCCACGGGATGTGATCCGGGATCACCTCGAGACTCGTTCCGCGAACCGCGTTTTCGATCAACAGGTAGTCGGCGAGTGCCCCGCTGGCCCCGCCGTTGCCGATGATGCCGCTGGGCGCGGCCATCGGGTTGATGACGACGTGATCGCCGACGGTAAGCCCACTCACCTGCGCACCGACCTCGACGACCTCACCGGCCGGCTCGTGCCCGAGCGGGGTGTGCCCCTGGCGCGGCGGGATGCCGCCGATGGTGATGTAGAACGCGTCCGAACCGCAGATGCCGCAGGCGCGCATCCGCACCAGGACGTCGCGGGGCCCGACGGTGGGCCGTTCGGTGTCGAGGACCTCCGCTTTGCCCGGTCCGGTGACCACGGATGCTTTCACGGTGTGCCCTCCAGCTCGATGTCGAAGGTGTCGAGATACTCGGCGAAGACCGGCGCCAGCGCTTCGACGCTCAACCCGTACTCATCGAGGCGATAGGCGTTGAGCGCGAACCGATCCTGCGGGTGCGCGGCGAGCCAATTGCGCATGCGGGCTTCGGTTTCGGCGGTCAGGGGTTCATCGGCCCACTCGTAGATGCGCCGCATCACGTCCATCGGGTCGCGCATCATCTCGTGGTAGTACATGTGGAAGAACCGCTCGTCGCCGATGCGGTCGCGCGCCCGCAGCGGGCGGTCGACGTGGTAGCGCATCTGCCACATCGCGAGCCGGCCCATCTCGGTCTGGTCCAGCAGCTCGGTGTTCATCACCAGGCTCTGCGGCAACCGCCACAGGTTGCACAGCGACCCGGTCGCCTTGTACGGATCGCGGTGCGCCCAGATCAGCCGGGCGTCGGGAAACACCTTCAGCAGCGCCTCGATGTGCACCGAGTGCGACGGCATCTTCAGACTCCAGTTGCCCGGCGCGGTGGACTGCAGCACCTGCAGGTAGCGCTTCTGGTATTCGTAGGTGCTGCTCATGTCGGCCTCGTCGAACAGCCAGCGCGCGTAACGGCCCGTCGGCAGGAACGAGTCCCAGGACAGGCCCTTGAAATCCTGGTTGTGGATGAACATGTCCTCGGTCGGGCCGTCGGCGTCTTCCCAGTGCGGCAGCGGCATTTTCGCCTGTGTCACCAGTTCGAGGATCTTGCGCTGCTCCTCCAGCAGGGCCAGGCAGCGCGGATCGGTGCGCAGCGTGTCGACGCCGGCGGGTGGTATGGGATCCACGCACTGCCAGTGCAACAGCGATCGCCGGGCCGGGTCCTGGTCGAGCAGGTAGCTGATGACCGTGGTTCCGGTGCGGGGCATGCCGAGCACGATCAGGGGCCGCTCGACGGGCGCGTCCAGCACTTCGGGGTGCGCCTGGATGTAGCCGTGCACCTGCATGCGCCGCCCCAGCGCGTTGGTGGCGTCGTCGAGCACCCGTTCGCGCCCGAACGGGGTGAACACCGGCGAGGTGTTGACCTCGTCGAGGATGAGCTGCAGTCCCGCGCGCCATGAGTCCGAGTCGATTTCGGTGAGGCCGGTGCGCCCCGCCGCCAGCTTGAAGACGTCGTCGGCGGTCGCGAGGTTGTCGAAGTCGCTCATGGCTCTAGACCGTCAGGTATCCGCCGTCGACGGCGATGGTGCTGCCGGTGATGTAGGAGGCGGCATCGGTACACAAGAACAGCGCCGCACCCGCGCAGTCCTGGGGCGTGCCGGGCCTGCCCAGCGGGGTGTGGAAGCCGATCTCGACGTCCATCACCTCGGGAATCCCCATGGCGGGGTGGGTCATTCGGGTGTCGATGAGCCCGGGCGCGATGGCGTTGACCCGGATGCCGTCATTGGCCCATCGGCGCGACAGGTTCATCGTCAGGGCGATCAGGCCCATCTTCGACGAGGCGTAGCCCGGAACGAAGACCGCCGAGCGGAACGCGGACATCGAGACGACGCTGACGACGCTCGCGCCGCCGGGGGCCTGGCTGGACTTGAGGCGCTCATGACAGCGCATGGTCAGCCGCATCGGGCCCAACATGTTCTGCGTCACCGACGCGACGTACCCGTCCGGATCGTATTCGTCGCCCGCGGGATAGGGGCCGCCCGCGTTGTTGACCAGGATGTCCAGGTCGCCCAGCGAATCAGCGAGCGCGTCAACGGATTTCGGATCCTGGATCTGGCACTGACGGTAGGTGAATGCGCTCAGCTCCGTCTCGGAATACTCCGCGGCCGACCCGCGGGTCCCGGTCACGGTGACGGCGGCCCCGGCGTCGGCGAACGCGGCGGCGATCGCGTTGCCGATGCCACTGGTGCCACCGGTCACCAGCACGTGGGCGCCGGTGAAATCGAAGTTGACGGTGTTCATTCGGTCGTCCTCAATTCGTTGATCGACTTGGTGAGCCAGGCCTTTTCCCAGAAGTTGTCGGTGCCGGCCAGCAGCGCCTCGTGGGCGTCGGCGGCAGCCGCCCGCGCACCGGCATGCAGCGGCTGGGCGGCCAGGATCAGGTCGGTGAGGTGGATGGCCTGCACCGGCCGTCCGGCGGTCAGGTGAGCCCGCGCCGCGTCCACCAGCACGTCGGCGCCGGCGGCGCTGACCACGTCGGCGGCCACCGAATCCGGTGGCACGCCGTATAGTTCGGTGGTCGAGCGGTGCCGGAACCATCCGGTGTACATCTCCCAGATCGCCCGCACGTTCCAAGAGGTCTTGCCGTAGCCTTCGCCGATGTCGAGGTGCTCGGGGACCTTGACCTCGCGCATCGCGGTGTGAATGTCGGCGCCGGAGTTCATCAGCTCGGCGGTGCGGTCGTGCACGGCCTGCATCCCGTCCCGCATCGCGGTGACCTCCTCGGCGATGCGATCGGCGCCCTCGATGGGGTCGAAGTGGCCGGTGATCAGCCGCCGCGGCCCGTAGTCCAGCACGGTGTTCAGCGATTCGATGTAGAGGATCGGGTCGCGGTACCGGTCGCCGCGGATGGTCATCAGGTTCGGCACATGACCGAACAGCGGCCCGAACAGGTTGCCGGTGAACAGGATTCGATCCTCGGGCAGCCACACCACCAGCGCGTCGGTGGTCTCGCCGCCGGGCGTCCACGCCAGTTCGAACGTGCGCCCGCCGACCGTGAGGGTGTGACGCTGGTCGAAGGTGGTGGTCGGCTCGGGAAACGAGAAGTCGATGGTGGCGGGGTCGATGGTCTTGAAGTGCTCGAGCACCGCGTCGGAGAACTTTCCGAAGGCGAACGACGTCTTGGGCATGCGGTAACCCATCAGCAGCATGTTGTCGTCGCGCCAGTACCGGTAGTTGCGATGCATCACCACTTGGGTGTCCGCGTCGCGCAGCGTGTTCACCCCGCCCCAGTGGTCGGCGTGGCCCTGGGTGACGACGATCGCCCGGGTCGGGCCGGCCACGTCGGCAAAGGCGTTGCGGTGCAACGGTCCTTCGAAGACCAGCCCGCCGTTGACGATGACCCGTCCGTCGTCGGTAGCCACCGCATACGAATTGGAGACGCCCGGCGACATCCAGACGCCGTCGCCCAGGGCCTGCGCGGGGGTGTCCGTCGCCGCCGAAAGGTCGCTCGCCCCGGGGCGCTCGCGATGAATCCCTGCCATGACTGGCGATCCTCTACAGTTCTAGAGGTAAAGTCAATAACCTCGTCTCGGGAAGGAGGCGCTCATGGCATTGCGCGGGCTGGCCGACAAGGTGGCCGTCGTCGTCGGCGGTGCCACCGGCCTCGGTGCGGCCACGGCCGCCCGGCTGGGCGAGGAGGGCTGCCTGGTGGTGATCGGTGACGTCGCCGTCGACGCCGCGCAGCGCACGGCCGCGCGCATCGCCGCCGCCGGCGGGGCGGCGACCTCCGTGGCGTTCGACCTGGCCGACCCGGCGTCGGTCACCGCCCTGATCGACTGCGCCGCAACGACTTACGGCGGAGTGGATCTGCTGTTCAACGTGGGCGCCGACATGGGCACCATCCGCGCCGACACCGACGTCGTCGACATCGACTTCGCCGTGTGGGACCGGGTGATGGCGGTGAACCTGCGCGGATATGTGGCGGCCATGAAATGCGCGATCCCGGAAATGCTCAAACGCGGCGGCGGGGCGATCGTCAACATGTCCTCGGCGGCGGCGTTCCAGGGCGAGCCCGCACGCCCGGCCTATGCCACCGCCAAGGCCGGGATCGGCGCGCTCACCCGCCACGTCGCCTCGCGGTGGGGCAAGGACAACATCCGGTGCAACGCGGTCGCGCCCGGGTTCACCGCAACCGAGACCATCCGTGCGGTGCCGCAATGGCCGGACCTACAGGCCGCCGCACTCAAGCGCATCCGCGGCCCCCGCGTCGGCGAGCCGGGCGACGTCGCCGCGTTGGTCGCGTTCCTGCTGTCCGACGAGGGTGAATGGATCAACGGTCAGGTCGTCAACATCGACGGCGGCACGGTGCTGCGCTGAGGATGGAGATGGCCACCGACAGATCGCGCAGACGCAACGGCGACGCACGCCGTCGCGACCTGTGCGATGCCGCCATCCGGGTGCTGGCCGAGCACGGCTCGCGCGGGCTGACGCACGGTCAGGTGGACCGCGTCGCCGGCGTCCCCGAGGGCACCACGTCGTACTACTACCGCACCCGCGCCGCCCTGCTGCGCGGCGTCGGCAAGCGCGTCGCGGAGATCGATGTGGCCAACCTGCAGTCGGTGATCGACGAGCCGGTCGATCCGCTGTCGCCGTTCGCTCATTTGGCGCGGCTCACCATGATTCAGGCCAGCGGGGACGGGTTGATGCTCAACAGGGCGCGCCACGAACTGCTGCTCGGGGCCGCCCGCGATCCCGGTCTGGCCGAGACGTCGCAGGTGTTCGTCGCGCGGATCAACGCCATGGCCCACGACGCCATCGCGCACCTGCAGCCCGACACCCGCGACCCGGCGCTGCTCGACGCGCAGACCACCGCCGTCACCACGTTCATCGCCGGTGTCTTCACCCGGCTGGCCGCCGGCGACCGCAATGTCGGGGACGCCGAGCAACTCGGCCGGCTGCTGGAGGCCGTGGCCACCGCGGTGGCGCTCGCGGCCCAGCGAAGTTGAGTTCCGGCGAAAACCACTCCCCGGCCCGTCGATCCGCATACCGTTGCCCGATGGACATCAAGCGTTTAGCCGCCGCGACTCTGCTGGCGATGGCCGGGCTGCTGACGATCGGTGTGGGCGTCAGCGGCGCCGACACGATCCAGACGGAGGGGAACTACCCCACGCGGGAGGCGTGCCAGAACGCCGGGCCGGGCGTGAAGGCCACGACCCCGGGCAACTGGAACAACTTCTGGTGCATTCCGGACCGTAACGTCAACGGCAACTGGAAGTTGGTGCTCAGCAACTGATTCGGCGCCGTTTGTCGAGTCCATCGATTTCGGATACTGGAAACGCATATCGAAATCACTTGTGCCACTGTGGTTTCAGTAGTCTCTGGGCGCCGATTTTTGTCGGTGGTCCTCGCTAGTTTGGCGGTGTGAGTGATGAGCAGGATGTCGAGGCGGCGTTCGACGCGCTCGATGCCGCCTGGGATCGGGTCTGCGCGCTGAACCTCGATGCGCTGAAGCCCCGGCAACAGTTGGCGGTGTTGGCGCGCTGCGAAAAGCAGCGCCGGCGCATCCCAGCCGTCGAGCACCCCGTGATCAATTCCCTGGCCCGTCAAGCACCCTCCCCGGAACTCGGCGCCACGGTGGTCCACGCCATCGCCGAGGCGACGCTGATCAGCCGCGCTGAAGCCGCCCGCCGCCTCAACGAGGCACGCGATCTGGGCCCACGCCACGGCCTGACCGGCGAACCGCTGGGCCCGATGCTGCCCGCTACCGCCGCCGGACAACGCGACGGCGCCCTGGGTGCGGGTCAGGTGGCGGTGATCCGCAAGTTCTACCACCAGCTGCCCGGCTGGATCGACATGCCGACCCGCGAGCGGGCCGAAGCGCGATTGGCCGCCGAGGGCAGCCGGTTTCGCCCCGAACAACTCGCCGGGCTGGCCCGCACCCTGGCCGACTGCCTCAACCCCGACGGCACCTACACCGACGACGACCGGGCCCGCCAACGCGGCCTGACCCTGGGCAATCAGCAGGCCGACGGCATGTCGGCGCTGCGCGGCTGGCTCACCCCCGAAGCCCGCGCCACCCT
>NZ_LZLL01000519.1:0-9306 GCF_001669335.1 Mycobacterium sp. 1245852.3
TGTAACGACAGTGCGGGGTCCTACGGCTCTGCCGGGCGAAATCAGTGCGTCACGTCCGAGGTGGCGGCCATCGCCGCGCCGACGATCCCGGCCGTGTTGAGCAGGGCCGCGGCCACCACCGGGGTGCGGTTGGTCAGCAGCGGTACCCATTTGTCGGCCTTGCGGCTGATGCCGCCGCCCGCGATGAACAGGTCAGGCCATACCGCGTTCTCGATGCTCACCAGCACCTTGGTCACCTGCTTGGCCCACTTTTCGTAGGACCAGCCGTTGCGCTCCTTCACCGAGGACGCGGCCCGCTGCTCGGCCTCCTTGCCGCCGACCTCGAGATGGCCGAACTCGGTGTTGGGAATCAGCGTCCCGTTGTGAATCACCGCCGAACCGATCCCGGTGCCGAAGGTCAGCAACACCACCAGTCCCGACTGGCCTTTGCCCGCCCCGTAGTGCTCCTCTGCCAGCCCGGCCGCGTCGGCGTCGTTGAGGACGACGACGTCCTGACCGTCCAGTTCGGCCCTGATGATGTCGCGCGCGTTGGTGCCGATCCACGCCTTGTCCACGTTGGCCGCCGTCTGCACGACGCCGTGCGTGACGACCCCGGGATAGGTCACTCCCAGCGGGCCGGTCCAGCCGAAGGCGTCGACCACCTCGGCGATGGTCTTGGCGACCGCCGCGGGCGTCGCGGGCTGCGGGGTCAGCAGCTTCACCCGCTCGCCGATCAGCTGCCCGGTGTCCATGTCGACGATGCCGCCCTTGATGCCACTGCCGCCGACGTCGATGCCGAATCCGCGGCGCTGCGGCCTGCCGTCGCCGGCGGCGATGCCGGGCGTCTCCGTGGTCGAGTCGGTGCTGGTCATCGAATCTCCTCGGCGTGACTGGGCTGTCCGATCACCTTAGCGCCGCGGCGGTGCGGCCCGCGGCGTCTGCGCGACCCCCGGCGACTGTGATCGGATAGACCGGTGACCCCTTCCGATGACGAGCTTGTGGGGCTGCGATCGGTCGCCGAAACCTTGGCCGCGGAGGCCGCCGCGTTCGTGACGCGTCGGCGGGCAGAGGTTTTCGGCGCCGACGCGGGCTTGCAGACCTCCGACAGTGGCGCGGTGCGATCGAAGAGCACCCCGACCGACCCCGTGACCGTGGTCGACACCGAAACGGAACGGCTGCTGCGCGACCGGCTGGCCGAATTACGGCCTGGGGACCCGATTCTCGGCGAGGAAGGCGGCGGTCCCGACGATCCGGCGGGCACGCCGGCCGGGACGGTCACCTGGGTGCTCGATCCCATCGACGGCACAGTGAATTTCGTCTACGGCATCCCCGCCTACGCCGTGTCGATCGGCGCCCAGGTCGACGGCGAATCGATGGCGGGGGCGGTCGCCGACGTCGTCGGGAACCGGGTGTACTCGGCGGCGCTGGGCCTGGGCGCGCATGTCGCCGACGACGAGGGGACGCAGCCGCTGCAGAGCGCCGCCGTCGACGATCTGTCGATGGCGTTGCTGGGCACCGGTTTCGGCTATTCGCGCCAGCGCCGCGCGGCACAGGCGGCGCTGTTGGCGCGCATGCTGCCGGTGGTCCGCGATGTCCGCCGGATCGGTTCGGCGGCACTGGATCTTTGCATGGTCGCCTCGGGCCGGCTCGACGCCTTCTACGAGCACGGTCTGCAGGTGTGGGATCGCGCCGCGGGGGCGCTGATCGCCTCCGAGGCGGGAGCTCGGGTGGTCCTGCCCGCGCCCGGAGCGGCCGGGGCGGGCCTGGCGCTGGCCGCCGCGCCCGGAATCGCCGACGAACTGCTGGCCGTGCTGGAGCGCTTCAACGGCCTGGATCCGATTCTGGATTGACCGCCCGCGTCAGCAGCTGCTGGCGTGAATCTTGGCCAGCAGCGTGGGATCTGAGGGTTCGGTGGCGCCGGGACGCAGGGTGGCGAGCACGGCGTCGATGTCGTCGTTGTGCGCCAGCGCGCTGAAGTCGGTGCCCAGCGCCAGGTCGACGGAGTCGTCGGCGCGGTTGTCGTTGAACAGTTCGGTGCACGGCGCGACCAGCCACACGGCGGCCGCGGTGGCCTGTCCGGCGGTGCCGAAACGGATTTGGCCCTGACAGGTAAGCCTGGTGCCCGCATACAGCGGGTCGTTGGCGGCGGTCGGCTGGGCGAAGCCGAGGTCCTTCATGGCGCCGGCGACGTCGCCGGCCTGGCCGCCCCGGCCGCTGGCGTTGAGGACGCGAACCTTGGTGTCGGCCAGCTTGGCGGGCGTGACGTCCATCATGGCGCTGCGCGACACCTGCTCGCCGAGCTGGGCCGGCGCCGAACCGGCCGACTGCGGCGGGGGATTGCACACCGCGGCCTCGTGCACCTTGGCGGGGCGCGTCAGCGCGATCGTCCAGACGACGCCGGTGGCCACTGCGAGAAGAACCACCACGATGATGGCGGGCCGGGGGTTGCGGCGCCGAAAAGGCCGACCGTGCTTGTCAAACGCTGTACCCTCGGTGATTTGCGTGACCACAGGTGCACTCTAGCCGCACGCTAAACCCACTGTTCAGAGACGAGCGCAAGGGTGAAAATAGAGGTGTGACGTAAATCACACCTTAATGGGCCGCGATACGGGCACGAATCATTTGGTGGATGCGTTCGACGCTGGTACAAAGCGATGCTTGGATATCGCGGGCATGCAGAGGCAATAGGGCAGGGGAAGAGATATGCCTACCGACTATGACGCTCCACGGCGCACCGAGACGGACGACGTTTCGGAGGACTCGCTGGAGGAGCTCAAAGCGCGACGGAACGAGGCGGCTTCGGCCGTCGTCGACGTCGACGAATCTGAATCCGCTGAGAACTTCGAACTGCCGGGTGCCGACCTGTCCGGGGAAGAACTGTCGGTGCGCGTGATTCCGAAGCAGGCCGACGAGTTCACCTGCTCGAGCTGCTTTCTGGTGCAACACCGCAGTCGGCTGGCCAGCGAGAAGAACGGCGTGATGATCTGTACCGACTGCGCGGCCTGATAGCTGCGCCTACCGTGTCAGGGCCGACAGCACCCGCTCGGGGTGACGGCAGCTCACCAGCCAGTACGGCGTCGGATCGTCCGGGTCGTCGAGCACGACCAGGATCATCGGCCCCACCCATGCCCTGTGTAGGACGTACGCGGCCGGGTCGAGCTGGCGGCCCAGCGCCGCGGATTTGGCCGACGGGGCTATCTGCGCGGACCGGGCGATCGCGTTGACCGGCAGGTGCGCCGGGCCGGCCCACAGCTGCACTTCGCCGGGCGCGGTCGGGTCGCCGGTCACCCGGATCTCGATGCGGCCCAGCCACAATAGCGCCGCGGCCGCCACCGCGAACAGCGCCGCGTACGGCCACCAGGTCGATTGGCGGGTGACGCCCATGTTGAATTCGAAAGCGATGATGCCCGCGAGCGCAAAGGCCGGTGGCCACCACCACCACGGGACCCACAATCGTTCGCGATACCGCACGTTGTGCGGCGCGACGCGCGTATCGGACACGCAGTCAAGGGTAGTCTGTGCCCCCGTGTCGACCAGTCTGGCCATCGTGCGCCTTGACCCCGAGCTTCCGCTGCCCAGCCGCGCCCACGAGGGCGACGCCGGGATCGATCTGTACAGCGCCGAAGACGTCAAACTCGAGCCGGGGCGGCGCGCCCTGGTGCGAACGGGGGTCGCAGTCGCCATCCCGTTCGGCATGGTCGGCCTGGTGCATCCGCGGTCGGGTTTGGCTGCGCGAGTGGGACTTTCGATCGTCAACAGCCCGGGTACCATCGACGCGGGCTATCGCGGCGAGATCAAGGTTGCGCTGATCAACCTCGATCCGACCGATCCGATCGTGGTGCACCGCGGCGATCGCATCGCCCAGTTGCTGGTGCAGCGAGTCGAATTAGTGGAGTTGGTCGAGGTGTCGTCGTTCGACAAGGCCGGGCTGGCCGAAACATCCCGTGGCGATGGTGGTCACGGTTCCTCCGGCGGACATGCGAGTTTGTGATGGCATTCAGTAAGCGCACACCCAAAGACGACGACGCCACCAGCGCCGACACCTCGACGGCCGACGAGGTGGCGGCCCGCGACGCCGACGAGCCGGCCCCCGAGGAGCTCGAAGGACCGTTCGACATCGAGGACTTCGACGACCCGGCGGTCGCGGAGCTGGCCCGCCTAGACCTGGGCTCGGTGCTGATTCCCATGCCGGAGGCCGGGCAGCTGCAGGTCGAGCTGACCGAAACCGGTGTGCCGAGCGCGGTCTGGGTCGTCACGCCCAACGGCCGGTTCACCATCGCCGCCTATGCCGCGCCGAAGACGGGCGGCCTGTGGCGTGAAGTGGCCAGCGAGCTCGCCGAATCGCTGCGCAACGACTCGGCCCAGGTGAGCATCAAGGACGGCCCGTGGGGTCGCGAGGTGGTGGGCACCGCCACCGGCGTCGTGCGGTTCATCGGCGTCGACGGCTATCGCTGGATGATCCGCTGCGTCATCAACGGCCCCCACGAGACGATGGAAGCCCTGGAGCAGGAGGCGCGAGCGGCCTTGGCGGACACCGTGGTTCGGCGTGGCGACACGCCGCTGCCGGTGCGCACGCCGCTGACCGTGCAGCTGCCCGAGCCCATGGCCCAGCAGCTGCGCGAAGCCGCCGCCGCGCAGCAGCAGGCCGAGGGGCAGCAGGCGCCGTCCAACGAGCCGGCCGCGCGCCGCAGCGCCGACGGGTCGGCCATGCAGCAGCTGCGCACCACGACCGGCGGCTGAGCCGGCTTCGTGGCGCTGCCGCGGATGCGGCAGCAACATCCCAGCCGGGCGCTGCGGGTCGCCACCAGCGGGCTAGAGGTCGGCCAGCGCGCTCAGGCAGGCCGCACCCAGGGCGGCGGGATCGGCCCCGAACTGATCGAGCGTCACCGTGCGCAGCGCCGCGCGCGGCGCCGCCGCGACCCAGTCGATTCCGGCCTGTAACGGGTGGATCGGGTCGTCGACCGCGGACGCCACCCCCAGCGGCGCGGCCAGCCCGGCCAGCTCGTCGCAGCTCGGCGCGACATAGCCGGCCGCTTCTTCCATGGCGTCGGGCAGGTGTGGCCACTGGGCGCCCCACGACCGGGTCAGCTCGTCGGCCAGCCACGGCGGGCTGGACGCCCGCATCTGCGTGGTGGTGGCCGCCAGTCCGTCGGCGCGCAACTGTGACGCCGAATACCGCGCCGCCAGCGCCGCGGGCGCTGCCCCGGGGGCGCCGGCCCAGGCCGGCAGCGCGGCCAGCACCGCGATGGTGCGGTCCGGATGGGCCAGCGCCCAGGCGGCCGCCACCGCCGCGCCGATCGAGACCCCGCCCACCGCGACCGGCCCCCCGTGCGCCGCGCCGTCCAACGCCGCGAGATAGCCCTCGATCAACCGGTCGGGCCGCGGCGGCGGGGTCACCAGCAACGCCCCAACCTCGGATAGGGGACGGGAAAACGCCCGGTGAACGTAGTCGTCGTCGGAGCCGGTTCCGGGCAACAACACCGTCGTGACACCGCGCAGATCGACCACCACCACTAGATAGTGCCCCGCCGTTCATGCGCCCTCCAACACGAGGTTTGAGTCGGTTGGCGCTGGGGAACCAAGAGGTCTACGGTGTCCGTTGGCATAAATGGAAGCGTCGAGGCTTATCAGCATTGTCAGGAGTGGCCATGGGGGCCCAAGGGTATCTGCGCCGGCTGACCCGTCGGTTGACGGAGGATCCGGAGCAACTCGATTCGGAGGAACTGTCCGACGAGGTCGCAAGCACCGGCGCGCAACGCGCGATTGATTGCCAGCGGGGCCAGGAGGTCACGATGGTGGGCACGCTGCGAAGCGTCGAGTGCAACGGCAGGGCCTGCTCCGGCGGGGTCCGCGCCGAGTTGTTCGACGGCAGCGACACCGTCACGCTGGTGTGGCTGGGGCAGCGTCGCATTCCGGGCATCGACTCGGGCCGCACGCTGCGGGTGCGTGGGCGCCTCGGCAAGCTGGAGAACGGTAACAAGGCGATCTACAACCCGCACTACGAAATTCAGCGGTGACTGACCCCGAAGATCCGGGGGCAACCCCGCCGGAGTCGGGCACGTCCGAACTCATGAGCACCAACCGCATCAGCCCGGAACGCCTGCTCGCACAGGCGGGCGGGGTCAGCGGTGTCATCTATTCCTCGCTGCCGGTGGTGGTTTTCGTCATCGCCTCGAGCGTCTCGGGATTGGTTCCCGCGATCGTGGCCGCGCTGGCGGTGGCCGCGCTGATCCTGGTGTGGCGGCTGATCCGCCGCGACTCCCCGCAGCCGGCGTTCTCGGGTTTCTTCGGGGTCGCGCTGTGCGCGCTGATCGCCTACCTGCTGGGCGAGTCCAAGGGCTATTTCCTGCTGGGCATCTGGATGTCGCTGGTGTGGGCGGTCGTCGTCGCGGCGTCGGTGCTCATCCGCCGGCCCCTGGTGGGTTACGCGTGGAGCTGGGCCACCGGGCGCGGCGACCGCTGGCGCGAGGTGCCGCGGGCGGTCTACGCCTTCGACGTGGCGTCGGTGGGTTGGGTGCTGGTGTTCGCCGCGCGGTTCGTAGTGCAGGGACTGCTGTATGACGCCGACCGGACCGGTTGGCTGGCGGCGGCGCGGATCGGGATGGGCTGGCCGCTGACCGCGCTGGCCGCGCTGGCCACCTATGCGGCGATCAAGTCGGCGCAGCGCGCCATCGCCGCAGCCGATGCCCCCGCGGTCGAAATGGAGCCCGGCGCCGTCACCGACTGATCAGTCCTGATGGTGCCGACCCGCTACGCCCGGCTCCGCCGCGCTGGCGATCGCCACTAGCCGCCCGGGCTGTGGCTGCCCAGCAGCAGCTTCTGCAGGTCCTCTTCCGCCTCGGCGACGGCGACGAACAGCAGCTCGTCGCCGCCCTCCAGCGGCTCGTCCTCCTCGGGCACGATCACGCGCGGGCCACGCAGGATCGTCACCAGCGAGGTGTCGCGCGGCAGCTGCAGCTTGCGCACCGGCTTGCCGCCCCACGGCGTGTCGTCGGGCAGGGTGATCTCGACGAGGTTGGCCTGGCCCTTGCGGAATTCCATCAGCCGCACCAGATCTCCGACGGCGACGGCCTCTTCGATGAGCGAGGCCAGCATGCGCGGCGTCGACACCGCCACGTCGACCCCCCACGCGTCGGTGAACAACCACTCGTTGCGAGGGTCGTTGACCCGGGCCACCACCCGCGGGACCGCGAACTCGGTCTTGGCCAGCAGGCTCAGCACGACGTTGGCCTTGTCATCGCCGGTCGCGGCCACCACCACGTCGAACTCCTGCAGGTGCACCGACTCCAGCAGGCTCAGTTCGCACGCGTCGCCCAGCCGCCAGTGCGCGGCCGGGATCGCGTCGACGTCGACGTGATCGGGGTTGCGTTCGATCAGCGTCACGTCGTGGCCGTTGCCGATGAGTTCCCGGGTGACCGAGCGCCCGACCGCGCCGGCGCCGGCGACAGCTACCTTCATCGGCGCAGCTCCTCAACAAGGTGTTCGGTCGAATTCATCACAGCTCTTCGCTCGGTGGTAGCGCGGCGATGGCCACCGCCTCGGCGGCGCGGCCGGAGATCGCGGCCACATAAACCTGGTCGCCGGCCTGGATCACCGATTTGGGCTCCGGCAGCACGCCGGCGCCGAACCGGATCAGAAACGCGACCCGGGCGCCGGTGGCCTGCTCCAGGTCGGTGACCCGATGCCCGATCCAGTCCTCGTGCAGCACGACCTCGGACACGGCGACGGTGCCGGTCGGATCGCGCCACTTGGCCGTCTCCGACTCGCGCAGCAACGCGTTGAGCAGGCGGTCGGTGGTCCAGGGCACAGTGGCGATGGTGGGAATGCCGAGCCGCTCGTAGACCTCGGCGCGCTTGGCGTCGTAGATGCGGGCCACGACCCGCTTCACGCCGAAGGTCTCGCGCGCCAGTCGGGCCGAGATGATGTTGGAGTTGTCGCCGGACGACACCGCGGCGAACGCGTCGGCCTCCTCGATGCGGGCCCTCAGCAGCACGTCTCGGTCGAATCCCTGCCCCAGCACCCGCTCGCCGGCGTATTCGGGGCTGAGCCGGTTGAAGGCGGTGCTGTCCCGGTCGATGACCGCGACGTCGTGACCGATGCGGGAGAGCCCGTCGGCGACCGATGAACCGACCCGGCCGCAGCCCATCACCACTACTCGCAACTTGAGGTCCTCTCGGCCGCGTCAACCGGCAACCCACGTCGGCCAGCCGTTTCGGTCGGCGAACATTCTCCTACGAACGCTACCGCCAAACCCGTCTGGGCTTACTCTTGGCTCTCGTGTCCAAACTTTCAACCGCCACTCGTCGGTTGCTTATCGGCCGGCCGTTTCGCAGCGACCGGCTGAGTCACACTCTGCTGCCAAAGCGGATCGCCTTGCCGGTGTTCGCCTCCGACGCGCTGTCCTCGGTGGCGTATGCGCCCGAGGAGGTCTTCCTGATGCTCTCGGTGGCCGGGGTGACGGCGTACGCGCTGACACCCTGGATCGGGCTTGCGGTGGCCGCGGTGATGCTGGTGGTGGTGGCCAGCTACCGCCAGAACGTGCACGCCTACCCGTCCGGTGGCGGCGACTACGAGGTGGTCACCACGAACCTCGGCGACACCGCCGGCCTCGTGGTCGCCAGCGCACTGATGGTGGATTACGTTCTCACCGTTGCGGTCTCGACGGCCTCGGCGATGGCGAACATCGGCTCGGCGATCCCGATCGTGGCCGAGCACAAGGTGTTCTTCTGTGTGGCCTCCATCCTGCTGGTGATGGCGCTGAACCTGCGGGGGGTGCGCGAGTCGGGGGTGGCGTTCGCGGTGCCGACGTACGCGTTCATCATCGGGGTCCTGGTGATGATCGGCTGGGGGCTGTTCCGGATCTTCGTGTTGGGTAATCCGCTGCGGGCCGAGTCGGCCGGTTTCCAGATGCACGCCGAGCACGGCCAGGTCGTCGGTTTCGCCCTGGCGTTCTTGGTGGCGCGGTCGTTTTCCTCGGGGTGTGCGGCGCTGACGGGTGTCGAGGCGATCAGCAACGGGGTGCCGGCGTTCCAGAAACCCAAGTCGCGCAACGCTGCGACCACCCTGCTGATGCTCGGTGGCATCGCGGTGACGCTCTTGATGGGCATCATCGTGCTGGCCCAGAAGATCGGGGTTCAGCTGGTCGAGGACCCCGCGACGCAGCTGGGCGGCGCGCCGAAGGGCTACTACCAGAAGACCTTGGTCACCCAGCTCGCCCAGACGGTGTTCGGGAGCTTTCACATCGGGTTTCTGCTGATCGCCACGGTGACCGCGCTGATCCTGGTGCTGGCGGCCAACACCGCGTTCAACGGGTTCCCGGTGCTCGGC
>NZ_LZLL01000520.1:0-4278 GCF_001669335.1 Mycobacterium sp. 1245852.3
GGTGTGATGAGCATCAATTGCGACAATGAGTGCATCATGACGCGCTGGCCAACGGGGTGGCGCTCACTGTAGTAGGTGTCAAGCAAGCCCTGAGGCGCCCAACCCTTCACCTCGGCGGCCAGCTTCCATCCCACGTTCATTGCATCCTGCAGCCCGAGGTTTAGTCCTGGTCCACCGATTGGCGGATGCACGTGTGCGGAATCGCCCACCAGCAGTATGTTTCCCACTCGGTACTGGTCAGCTTGCCGGGTGTTCTGGACGTTGAGCCGTCGTAGCGCATGCGGCCCTGGACCGCTAGGCCCGTCGAACTGCACATCGACGCCGATGATGCGCCGCACGCTGTGGCGCATTTCGTCGATGGTTAACGGCCTAGTGTCGTCCGCCGCTTCGTCATCGAACTCCATCGTGATGATGCTGCTGTACTGCGGTGACCGCTCGATGTAGAAGATGGCCCCGCGCTCGAAGCTGTTCAGCCCAAAAGGTATTCGACCGAATCCGGGGATTTGCCACCCGCCGTCGCGACGCGATTCATCAGGTATGCGCACGTCGGCAATTCTCGTATGGGTTGGCATCGTGACCCCGGGGAAGCCGATGCCGGCGCGTTTGCGGACTATGCTGCGACCGCCGTCGGCGCCGACCAGATATCGCGCACTGAGGTGATAGCTGCCCTCGGGCGCGGCCACGGTCAGGGTGGAGATTTCGCTGTCCACCTCCATTTCAACGACCTCGTGGCCCCATCGCACGTCGACACCCAGGTCGCGCGCACGTGCGACGAGCAGCCGCACCAATTGCGGTTGGGGAATCGGCAGTGCATACAGCGGGTTGTTCTGAACGCCTACCAAGGGCAACTCCATACCGGCGAAGACACCGTGGGACACAGGACGCGGCGGGCCGGGATCGCCAGTAATGGCCCGATAAAGCCCGCGAATGTCGAGAGCGCGAACGACTTGCCCGACAAGGAAGTTCGCCTTGTGTTCGTCGCTCGGTTGGGTGTCGCGCTCGAGCACCGTGGGACGCACGCCAGCCAGCGCCAGCTCGCAAGCAAGCAACAGGCCGCTGGGTCCTGCGCCTACTATGACGACATCGAGGCGACGCCTACTCAAAGTTGAAACCCCCGCGTTCGTGCGTCACGGTCGGTCGCGGCCGAGAACCCAACCGGCCGTCCGGAAACGGAGCAAAGCGGCTGAAACACTGATCACACATGGACGCCGGCTATCAATCGACTCCACACGCCGGTGGTTTGCCGGGGCCTTTCGGCCACCTCCGTTGCCACTTGGCTAGCGACCACCGTGGTTTCTGGCGCCATGGTTAAGAATTGGCCCAGCCCACACGCTCGCCTCGCTGCAAAGTCAAATAGAGACATCTTAAGGTGTCTCACCAATACCGTTGCGCCGCAACAGTTTAGCGCCGCGTCGGCGGCGCGCTAGGGTAATGGACATCGCAGTGACAATAGGCGCTGAGTTGCCTGCGTCACAATGGTTCTCCCATTCAATAAAAAACGTATCGGCCAGCGCTTGCGCTCGCTGCGGTTAGAGAATTGCGCTCCAGGCCGTTGGGCCCAACCATTTCCCCACGGCGGCTGGTGATCTGCGTGAGGGCCTGCGGCTACTACAGACCCGGGGTCAATGGTGAGGTGTGGTTCTAGACGCGAGCACCGACGGGCCGGAGCAACACTCGTTTTGGTGCCACGTACCTTCGCGTTGCGTCCCGGTGATCTGCTAGCCATAGGCACCTCGGCGGTGTCGGCTACGCGTGCGCCCCACCACCCCTGCTGATCCCCGGCGATGCCGTCGGGTCGAGGTTGATCGTCTGGGGGTCCTCCGCAACAGGATCGTCAGTAATCAGCACCGCCGAGGCGGGCTCACGGCGATGCGTATCTTTTGTGAACCGATAGGGCGCAACAAAATTCGGATGGGGCCGCCGCGTCCGGCGAGCATGAGGTCCGGGCGCAGCCCATTTCTGATGAATATATTGCAAAAAATTCCATGGTGCGCGATGCTTGCCTGCAACCAACGATGGGAGGGTCCATGCTCGATGACGGACTGGCGGAGATCTTGTTCGCTCCGCTGACCATCAATGAGGTCACCCTCAAAAATCGCATCGTGATGAGCCCGATGGCAGCACTAGAGCCGGGGGCCGACTTTGGACCCAGCGAGCAGACGATTGCGTTTCTTCGCGAGCGGGCTAAAGGCGGCGTTGGCCTGATCATTGTGGGTGGCTCGGCGGCGACGCGCCGCGCCCACGAGGAGGCGCCGGTCACAGCCTTGCGATTCGATGATGACGCTTTTGTCCCGGGACTTAAACGGATGACAGATGCCGTCCATGCGCTCGGAACACCAATCTTCGCTGAGCTCTCTCCTGGTATGGGCGCGATGGCGGTCAAATCTCCACCTGGTTTTCCTCTGATCGCAGCGAGTCCCAAACAGGTTGTCACGACGGCCGATCGGTTCCCGCAGGGAATCAATGTGCCGTTCGATCGCGTTACGGCGACGCCGCGGGAGGCGACGATTGACGAGATCCGTCAACTGGAGCGTGAAACAGCCGCTGCGGCTGTGCGTGCCCGGCGCGCCGGATTCGATGGTGTCGAGATCCCGGCGATGATGAGCTACTTTTTGGCGTCCTTTCTCTCGCCTCGGTACAACTGGCGAACCGACGAATACGGGGGCAGCCTGGAGAACAGGGCACGTGTGCTGGTAAACATCGTCGGCCTGATTCGCGAGCAGGTCGGCGATTCGTTCCCGATCGGCTTGCGCATTCTTGCCAACGAGCATGTGGAGGGCGGCCAAGGCCCCGAGGACTATGCGGCCATCGCACAACTGGTGGAACGCGAAGGCCTGGACTACGTGGCCTTGACTGACGGCCATTATGAGTCGATGGACACGTCCCTATCCCAAGCGGGGACCGTGGTGCACGGAGAGGCGCAAGTCTTCCGCCAGGCACTGTCCTGCCACCTCTTTCTAGGCGGCATCCATGATCCCCGACGCGTGAGAGAAACCATTGCTGCCGGCCACGCCGACGCGCTGATGTTCGCGCGCCCCCTACTGGCAGATCCCGAGTACGCCAACAAGATCCGAGACGGACGCGCTCACGAGATCATCGAGTGCGACCGCCAGAACCGTTGCATGCTCCGCCTGGCGTTGAACATGCCGGTTCGCTGTACCGTGAATCCGCGCACGGGTCGCGAAGCTCGACGCCCTGGCCAACGGCCCCCAGTTTCGCGCATCATCAAGGCCCCCGTCGAGCAATTCCTTCTCCGCGCGATTGGCTCCGAGCAGCTCATGGGCCTCGCCGGAAAGGTCGTCAAAAAGCGCCGGCCGACATCGCAGTAGCGGCACCGTTGGACAGCCGCATATCAGGGTGTTGGCAAGTCGCGCGTGTTGCGCCGCAGACTGCGAGGCTCCGAGCAGACGTGTTGAATCTTCTTGCGAAGCATAGGCGCGACAACGCGAATGTTGGAACGTGAAATCCGAATTCACTGCGACATCGCCCCGACGCTGGCCCTGATTTAACGCGCGCGCGACCGCAACGAACGCTCCGGAGATGAGTAGGCCGCCGATCACGGCGAGCGTCAAGAATGGCCGAACTCAGCCGACGCAGCGGCGTCACACCGGCAACCATTAAGTACTACCGGCGCGAGGGATTACCGCCAGGAGTGCACACTCACCCCAATCAGGTCGACTACGCCGCGCACCATGTCACCCGCCCGCAACTCATCCGAGCCCTCGTGGATGTCGGAGGGCTGTCTGTGAGCGCTACATCCAATCTTTTGGCCATCTTCGACACCGCCGACATCGACGTCTGGGAATCGGTCGGCAAATCTCAATACGCGGTCAGTTCCTCTCGCACAAGTTCAGTTGTCACAGCTGACACAGTGGCCGAGCAGACCGTTGACGCGTTGCTCCACAAGCGCGATTGGCGCATCCGCGCCGACAGCCCCGCACATAGACACCTCCTCGACGTGTGCGCCGCACTGCAAGCCCTGGGCCACGACGACATCATCACCGCGCTTGACGACTACGCCACTGCGATCGAGAAAGTCGTCGAGATTGGCATGCCGTTGATCGAAGCACACCGCGACCTCGGCGGTGTCATCGAGAAGGTCATCGTTGGCACGCGTCTTGGGGGACGCCGCTATCTCGGCGCTCCGTCAACTCGCCCAGAAACACCTATCGCCCCCACAGCTGACTAAACATGGGCCCATCGGAAAGCCTTCATCGAGAACGAGTCAAGTCCGGCGAAGACGCTCGCCGTGAGCGACCGCCTCGGACAGCGCGAACC
>NZ_LZLL01000521.1:0-7546 GCF_001669335.1 Mycobacterium sp. 1245852.3
GTGCCCGGCGGCACACCGATCCCGGTGTATGTGGCGGCGATGGGCCCCAAGGCGCTGCGGGTCACGGGCGAACTGGCCGACGGCACACTGCCCTATCTGGCCGGGCCCCGCACCATCGAAGAATTCATCGTGCCCGAGATCACCAAGGCGGCGGCCGGGGCGGGCCGCCCGGCACCGCGCGTCATCGCCGCGGTGCCCGTGCTGTTGTCCGACGACGTCGACGGCGCTCGCAGCGCCGCCGCCCAGCAGCTGAGTTTTTATGAGGCCATCCCGTCGTATCGCAACGTGATCGCCCGGGAAGGCCTCGCCAGTGTCGTCGACCTCGCCGCGATCGGGCCCGAGGAGTCCGTAACCCGCCAGTTGCGCCGCTACCGTGACGCCGGAGCCACCGACATCGTGCTCAGCCCGCTGGACCGCTCCGACTCGGTCGACCGGGAAGCGCTGTGGAGGCTCACCGCCGCGCTGTGACCGCGCGGGACACGCGCGCCGTCAGCGATATTTGATCATCAGCGCCATGCCGATGATGCACACCAGCCAGATGGCGGTGATGAAATACGTCAGCCGGTCCAGGTTCTTCTCCACCACCGTGGAGCCGGACAGGCTGGACTGGACGCCGCCACCGAACAGCGTGGACAGGCCGCCACCCTTGGCGCGGTGCAGCAGCACCAGCAGCACCACCAGGATGCTGGTGACGACCAGGGTGATCTGCAAAGCCAACTGCATGACGGCCAGCCTACCTGGGCGAAGCCGTGCTCAAGGAAGAGGCCCGCCGGCGGCGATCGCCGCCAGCGTGGCGAACTGCTCGCCGTCCAGGGAGGCGCCGCCGACCAGTCCGCCGTCGATGTCGTCGCGGGCGATCAGCTCGCCGATGTTCTTGGCGTTCACCGATCCGCCGTAGAGCACCCGCACCGAGTCGGCGACCTCCGGCGAGGCGAGTGACGCCAACTGTTCGCGGATCGCCTTGCAGACCTCCTGAGCGTCGGCGGCGCTGGCCACCCGTCCGGTGCCGATCGCCCACACCGGCTCGTAGGCGATGACGACCTTGGCGATCTGCTCGGCCGACAACCCGGCCAGCGACTCACGCACCTGCTTCTCGCAATGGCTGACATGCTGGCCGGCCTCACGGATGTCGAGGTGCTCGCCCACGCACACGATCGGGGTCAGCTCGTGCTTGAGCGCCGCGGCGGCCTTGGCGGCCACCACCGCGTCGTCCTCGTGGTGGTAGGTCCGCCGCTCGGAGTGCCCGACGACGACGAACGTGCAGCCCAGCTTGGCCAGGAAGGCGCCGCTGATGTCGCCGGTGTAGGCACCCGAGTCGTGTTCGGACAGGTCCTGGGCGCCGTAGGTCAACCGCAGCTTGTCCCCGTCGACCAGGGTCTGCACGCTGCGCAGATCCGTGAACGGCGGTAGCACCGTGACGTCGACCTTGTCGTAGTACTTGTCCGGCAACGCGAACGCGATCTTTTGCACCAGCGCGATGGCCTCGAAGTGGTTGAGGTTCATCTTCCAGTTGCCGGCGATCAGCGGTTTGCGGCTCACGACTCTGGGGCCTTTCTAGTTGTGGTCGGGCTGGGGTCGACTCAACACCTCGATACCCGGAAGCGTCTTGCCCTCAAGGTATTCCAGCGACGCTCCCCCACCGGTCGAGATGTGCGAGAAGTCGCCCTCCGGGATGCCCAGTGCGCGCACCGCGGCCGCGGAGTCCCCGCCGCCCACCACGCTGAACGCGCCCTTGCCGGTGGCCGCGGCGATCGCCTCGGCGACGCCCTTGGTGCCCGCGGCGAAGGCGGGGAATTCGAACACGCCCATCGGCCCGTTCCAGAACACGGTTTGGGCGTTGGACAGCAACGTGGTGAACCGTTTGACCGAGCCCGGCCCGATGTCCAGGCCCATCACGTCGTCCGGGATGGCGTCGGCCGCGACGGTCTGCGGTGTCGCGTCGGCGGCGAACTTGTCGCCCACCACGATGTCCACCGGCAGCCGCAGCACGTCGACGTAGGTGTCCAGCAGCTCGCGGCAGGTGTCCACCATCTCGGTCTCCAGCAGCGACTTGCCGACCGAGAAACCTTGCGCGGCAAGGAAAGTGAAGCACATGCCGCCGCCGATGACGATGCTGTCGGCCTTGGTGGCCAGCGATTCGATCACACCGAGCTTGTCGGACACCTTCGACCCGCCGAGCACCACCGCGTAGGGGCGTTTGGTGGAGCTGGTCAACTGCTCCAGCACGGCGATCTCCTCGGCCACCAGCGTGCCGGCGTAATGCGGCAGCAGGGTGGCGATGTCGTACACCGAGGCCTGCTTGCGGTGCACCACACCGAAGCCGTCGGAGACGAAAGCCCCTGTCGGACCCACCAATTCGGCCAGCTGGCGGGCCAGCGCCAGGCGCTCGCCGTCGTCCTTGCTGGTTTCGCGGGCGTCGAAGCGGATGTTCTCCAGCAGCAGCACGTCGCCGTCGGTCAGGCCCTCGGCGCGGGCCAGCGCGTCGGTGCCCACGACATCGCCGGCCAGTTGGACGTGCCGGCCGAGTTGCTCACCGAGCGCGGCGGCGACGGGCGCCAGCGACAGCTTCGGGTCGGCTCCGTCCTTGGGCCGGCCGAGGTGCGCGGTGATCACCACCTTGGCGCCCGCCTCGACCAACGCCTGCAGCGTCGGCACCGAGGCGGTGATGCGGCCGGCGTCGGTGATCTTCCCGTCGTCCAGCGGCACGTTCAGGTCCGAGCGCACCAGCACGCCGCGTCCGGAAACCCCCTCGGCGAGAAGGTCTTTCAGGGTGTGGACGGCCACGGTTTACAGCGACTTGCCGACCAGGGCGACCAGGTCGACGAGGCGGTTGGAGTAGCCCCATTCGTTGTCGTACCAGGAGACGACCTTCGCCTGGTTGTCGATCACCTTGGTCAGACCCGAGTCGAAGATCGAGCTGTGCGGGTCGGTGACGATGTCGCTGGAGACGATCGGGGCATCGTAGTACTTCAGGATGCCCTTGAGCTTGCCCTCGGCCGCGGCCTTGAACGCGGCGTTGATGTCCTCGGCGCTGACCGACTTGGACAGCTCGGCGGTGAGGTCGGTGACCGAGCCGGTGGGGATCGGCACCCGCAGCGCGTAGCCGTCCAGCTTGCCCTTCAGTTCCGGCAGCACTAGGCCGATGGCCTTGGCCGCGCCGGTGGAGGTCGGCACGATGTTCAGCGCGGCGGCGCGGGCCCGGCGCAGGTCCTTGTGCGGCCCGTCCTGCAGGTTCTGGTCCTGGGTGTAGGCGTGGATGGTGGTCATCAGGCCCTTGACGATGCCGAACTCGTCGTTGAGGACCTTGGCCAGCGGCCCCAGGCAGTTGGTGGTGCACGAGGCGTTGGAGATGATGTTCTGGCTGCCGTCGTACTTGTCGTCGTTGACGCCCAGCACGATGGTGATGTCCTCGTCGGTGGCGGGCGCGGAGATGATCACCTTCTTGGCGCCGGCGTCCAGGTGCCCCTTGGCCTTGGCGGCGTTGGTGAAGATGCCGGTGGACTCGACGACGACGTCGACGCCCAGGTCGCCCCAGGGCAGCGCCGCCGGGCCTTCCTTGACCTCGAGCGCCTTGATCTTCTTGTTGCCGACGACGATGGTGTCGTCGCCCTCGAGGCTGACGTCGTGCGGCAGCCGACCCAGGATGGAGTCGAATTTCAGCAGGTGCGCCAGGCTGGCGTTGTCGGTCAGGTCGTTGACGGCGACCACCTCGATATCCGCGGTGCCCTGCTCCTGTTGAGCCAGCAAGGCCCGGTAGAAGTTCCGCCCGATGCGACCGAAGCCGTTGATACCTACTCGGACCGTCACTTGTCTCTCCTGTCGTCTTTCTTTCCGGTGTCCGCTGATTTGCGCTCGTCGCCAGCCTAGATCAGGGGCGGCTACCATTGCCGCGCTGGTATATCACCCGTGACCTCGGCCACACGCGGTCCGGTTAGCGGCCACGCTTGCGCAGCCATCCCAGCGCCGCCCCGGCGGCGTAGTACCCACACAGGCCGTGGATGCCGGCTCCCGGCGGCGTCGATTGCGAGCACAGGTAGACGCCGGGCACCCCGGTCGCGTACGGGTTGACCGAGACGCGCGGCCGCAGGATGACCTGGAGCCCGTCGTTGGCGCCGCCGATGATGTCGCCGCCGATGTAGTTGGGGTTGTAGGCCGCCAGGTCGGCGGTGCCGGTGCTCACGGTCGCGACGATGCGGTCGCGGAATCCCGGGGCGAACCGCTCGATCTGGTCGGTGATGATTTCGGTGGCGTCGCCGGTGTAGCCGAATGGCACGTGAGCGTAGGCGTAGATCGGGTTGATATTGCCCGCCGAGCGCGACGGGTCGGCCAGGTATTGCTGCCCGAGGATGATGAACGGCCGCCGGTACATCCGTCCTTGCGCCCGCTCGCGTTCGCTGTGCGCGATCTCGGCGAATGTCCCGCCCAGATGCACGGTGCCGGCGCGACCGCAGTCGGGACTGGTCCACGGGATGTCGCCCTGGACGGCGTAGTCGACCTTGAATGCCGACGAGCCCTGGCGGTACCGCTCATACGATCGCTTGATCCGCGCGGGCATGGCGTCGCCGTAGATCTGCAGTGCCGCGGCGGGGGTCAGGTCGAGCATGACGATGTCGGCGTCGGGAATGTCTTTGCGGCTGGTCACGGTGACGCCGGTGGTGATCGCGGCGCCGTGTTCGGCCAGCACGGCTGCCAGCGCCGCGATGATCGACCCCGATCCGCCCTCAGCCACCGGCCAGCCGTAGTGGTGCCCGCTGGCCATGAACATCAGCGCCATCGCGGCCGTCAGTGGCCGGTCCAGCCGGGTGTAGGCGTGCGCGGCCTGGCCGCCGTACAGCGCGCGCACGCGCTCGGTGCGAAACCAGCGAGCCAGCACCGTGGCCGGCAGCACCGCGCGCGGTCCGAAGGCAGCGAGCCGGATGGGGTGTTGCGGAACATGCAGGACCGGGCGCATCAGGTCTTGGCACAGCTCGTCGAAGCCGGCGGCGAGATCGCCCACCGCGAGCCGCCACCGCCGTCCGTCGGCGCCCATTTCGGCCACGGTTCGGTCCATCGAGCGATACAGCGACCCCGCGGTGCCGTCGTCGAGCGGGTGCGCGCAGTCGATCTCCGGCCATTTCCAGGTCAGTCCATATCGACTCAGGCCGATCTCGTCCCAGAACGGTGAACCCACCGCCATCGGATGCACCGCCGCGCAGACGTCGTGGATCACCCCGGGCACCGTCAGCTCGGCCGAGCGCGCTCCCCCACCGACGGTCTCGCGCGCCTCGAGCACCTGCACGTCGACGCCGTCGCGGGCGAGTCGGATGGCCGCGGCCAGGCCGTTGGGCCCGGCGCCGACGACGACGGCCTTACGCATGGACCGTCGTGACGTGGACGGGGTAGTCGTCGCCGGGCTCGGGCCAGGGCTGCCGGCTCAGCATGTCCGCGACGTCGACGTAGCCCTCTTCGACGAGGCCGGTCTTGGCGTCGACGATGCGGTAGGCCTGCGTCTGGCGCTGGATCGGCTGGGCTTCCAGGATGATCACCCGCACCTCGCCCTCGTCGAAGTCGCAGCGGCGCTGCACGGCGGCCAGCAGCTGCTCGTTGTGCAGGTGGCCTTCGCCGAAGTTCCACCCGATCAGCGGTCCGGCGATGATTTCGCCGTCGCGCAGCAGGTAGTCGGCCTCGTCGGCGCCGTCGGGCAGGGCGCGGGACACCAGCCCGCCCAGCGCCCGGCCGTGGGTGTGCATGGACCGCCACCCCATCAACTTGTCGATCATGAGCTCGGCGGTCTGCGGATCATAAAGGCGGGCAAGCTGATTGAGTGCCAGCGCCGACGCCTTGGTGATGTTCGCCTCGATCTTGTCCTCGGCGCCCTTGCGCAGGCACCAGGTGCTGGTCGCCCAGTTGCCCGCGTAGTAGCGCATCGCCGGCAGGAACGAAACCTGTTGCGGGAACATGTTTCCCACGATCGGCACCACCGCCAGCGCGACGATCAGGATGATCAGCAGCAGCGGTGAACTCAGGCCGGTGGCCGTGACACCGGCGTAATGGCCGAACAAATAGAACAGCGAAAAGATGAAGAAGACGTTCCACTCCAACGGCACCCCCATCGGAATGGTGGAGGTGATGTTGAGGTGGAACAGCACCATGAAGCCGATCAGGAACCACGCCCACCGGTGACCGTCGGCGAAGAACACCAGGACCAGCGGAACCAGAAATTCGGCCGTCGTCCCGCCGACATGGGCCATGACCTTCGGTATCCACGACGGCCGCAGGTCGTCGACCGGGTCGAGGTAGAGCCGTCGCTTGAACCAGTTGAACGCCCGGCTGCGCAGCAGGGGGCTGTTGCTCATCATGACCGCCACGACGTACGGGAAGTGGTGGTTGAGCTTGGATGTCGCCGCGCCCCACCACAGCGCCAGCACGATGATCTTGAAGGCGGCGATCTGGTCGGTGAACCCGAAGAAGAACACCAGCAGCGTCAGCCCGTAGTGCTCGCCGCGCGCCGCCAGGAAGACGGTCTTGTCCCGCAGCCCCAGCAACGCGAGCGCGACGATCGCTGGCACCACCAGCCACGGATCGATCAGGCCGACGTCGCCCGCGGGCGTCACCGGCCCGCCCCGCCCCGGTGAGAGCAGCGCCCAGACGCCGGAGCCCAGCACGACGAGATACAGCGCCACATCGGCCACCGTTCGGCTGTCGCCGCGGGTGAACGGCACCTTGTCCGGCCAGGCCGGCAGCCGAATGGTGTTGGGCCGCAACCAATACAGGAACCCGCCGAACGGCGGCCAGAACCGCGCGGTCAGCGGCCCCGAGCCGCAGCCCAGGCCCAGGATCTCGAACAGCAGCGTGAAGATGACCAGCTTCTGGTAGACGATCGGCTGCGTCCACCAGTCGGTGAGGTGGGCCAGCCCGCCCAGCCCCGGCGTCAGGGAGATCACCGCGGCGGCGCCGGCGGCGTACCCGGCGATCTTGAAGAGGTAGAACAGATAGACCGCGTAGGGCGAACCGAAGCCGTGTTCGACCCAATGCCGGGTCATGATCTGGCGCCTCGTCGAACGCGGCAGGCTGAGCCACGTCTGCGGGTCGACGTCGGGAAACTCTGGAGCCATGAATCCCATGGGCGGCCTCGTTCCTGTCTAGAAACCAGCTGGCCCATTGAATGTATCGGCACCGCCACGCGGGTGCGCCGCATTGTGCGCCTCAGCGCTGCGCGTCACCACCCGATCAACCGCCCAACGGCGAGAACTGTTGCGGGAAGCGGTGATTCAGCGCAGGCCTGGCGCGGACCGGCGAGCCACCGGGCGTGCCTGCGGCGCGGCCGCACCCGCCGTCCGGCGGACGAACCGGCGCTGCAGTTTGTCGATCAGCGCATCGACGAGTATCAGCGCAAAATCGGCACGGCGGAGGCGCGGGGCGACCTGGACGCCGTGGCGAACTACCGCCGTCTGGCGCGCATCGCCGAGCAGGATCGGCGGACCCTGGACGCGCTGATCGACAAACTGCAGCGCCGGTTCGTCCGCCGGACGGCGGGTGCGGCCGCGCCGCAGGCACGCCCGGTGGC
>NZ_LZLL01000522.1:0-1643 GCF_001669335.1 Mycobacterium sp. 1245852.3
CCGGCCAAGCGATGCCCGGGTTGAGCGCCACCACGATCCACATCGACACCAGCGCCAGCAGCACCAGCGCGGCGCCCAGCGCGGCCGCGTAGCGTCCGGTCGAGGTGTAGAGCACCAGCAGCACTCCGGCGGTCAGGAACGGCTGGGCGAGCAGCCACGCCTTGCACGCGGCGGAGTCCCACACCCTGGCGCGCAGCACGGACGTCGCCGCGGTCGCCGCGATCACGTACCAGCCCGCGACGCTGAGCGACTCGGGCCGCAGCCCGATCGCCACCGAACCCAGGACGCTGAGCAGCACTGCGGCGGCGATGAATCCGCTCTGATGCGCGTCGCTGATCCGCACGCGCCGGGGCAGGTCCTCGAGGACCTGTAGCGACGGCGCCGACGGGGTGGGGTCCCCGGGCGCCGGGATGACCGGCAACGGGAACCGCGCCCACAGCGCGGACAGTTGGGCCGCCTCGATGGTGACCAGCAGCGCCGCCACGATCAGGCCGCAGCCGATCGCGATGGGCGTGAGGTGCCACAGCAATTCGGCACCCGCGGCCAGCAGCACACCGCCGCCCACCACCGCGGTCGCGGTGAAGAACCCGGCGATGCGCTCGCGCTCGGCGCTGGGCGCCATCAGGGCGATCAGGGACCACGCGGTGACGCCGGCCGCGGCCAGGGTCAGTTGGGCGGGACCGAACCTGCCCGGCACCGCCAGCGCGAGCGCGGCGGCGATGGGAACCAGCGCGGCGATGGACAGCGCCATGCCGGTGCGCGCCGAGCGCGCGGTCACCAGCAGGCCGACGATCGCGGTCAGGGCCGCCACCGCGCTGACCGCGACCAGTCCCAGCAGCGCACCGGTGGCCACCCGGTAGGTCACCGACAGCCCGGTGGCCAGGAATGCCACCGCGATCGCCGCGGCCAGGGCGCCGCGCTGGATATGCGTTGTGCCCCAGGGCTTGAGCCGTGAGGCGGAGAAGATCATGGCCGCGTCGGCGATGTCCTCGACGATGCCGGGCGCGGCCGGACCGACCGGCACCGCCTGCAGCGCCAGCAGGTCACCGTCGACGACGCCGACCGTGTCCAGGCTGGCGTCCAGGCTGAACGGCGCACCACCGATGGGCGCCAGGCTCAGTTGGGTCGCCGCGCCGACCTCAGCGGCGCCGCGCGTGGCGGTGCCGTCCTCGGAGTCGCCGTTAACCGCGGCGGGAACCACCAAACGCTGGACGGCGGGCAGGATTTCGCGCAGTGGCAGCTCCGCAGGCAAGGCCATTTCCGTCAACCTGCTGTCCGCCAGTATTGCCACGCGGACGATCGGCATGACGGTTCCGGAGGTCACCGGACCCTCGAAACGTGTTGGGGCCGTTGCTGGAACATCGTGCTCTCTTCTCTTTTGCTATGAGTGTTGAACGGACAGTGTTGAAGGGGAAAAGTCTCGGGTCAACCGGTGTTCGGCGAACCATCCGGCGTCTGGCAGTAAAGCGGTCAGTTGTTCGATCGCGACGGCGATCGCGAACGGCGTTCCGGGCGCGAAGGTCGAAACCCACTCACCGTCGAACGCGCGGGACGGGCTGACCAGCACCCGTCCCTCGCTTGCGTCGACGATGCTCATCCCCACCTCGCTGGTGGAGTGCCGGCCGTCGCGGTGGCAGCCGGCG
>NZ_LZLL01000523.1:0-18899 GCF_001669335.1 Mycobacterium sp. 1245852.3
CAATTCCCGTCGCTCGATTCGACCGACGCTTAGTGTTCGCCGGTAATGGCGGAAAGGATGATCATGGCTGAGTTGGGTTACCAGGCGATCGACGTCGACAATCACTACTACGAGCCGCTGGACTCGTTCACCCGCCATCTGGACAAGAAGTTCAGGGGGCGGGGCGTCCAGATGGTCAACGAGGGCAAGCGGACCTGGGCCGTGATCGGCGGCCGCATCAACCATTTCATAACCCCAACTCAGCCATGATCATCCTTTCCGCCATTACCGGCGAACACTAAGCGTCGGTCGAATCGAGCGACGGGAATTGCGGCGGCCGCTTCTCGAGAAAACTGGTGATGCCCTCGATGACATCGGGGCGCGGCATCGCCTCGTGCAACAAAACTTCGGCGAGCGAATTGGCCTGCTCGACGTCGCGGGTTGCGTCGCCGTATACCTGCCTCTTGATCACCGCCATCGACGCCGGGGAGCAATTCGCGGCGATGTCCTCGGCGTATTCCAGCGCGCGCTTCATCAAATCGTCCGGCGCGACAACCTCTTTGACCAGACCCAACTCGGCCGCCTCCTCGGCGAGGAACGTCCGCCCGCTCAGCAACAGATCGAGGGCGACGCCCCAGCTGGTCAGCCGCGGCAGTATCCAAGAGATGCCGAACTCCGCGATCAGACCGCGACGCGCGAACACCGCGCCGAACTTCGCGCCGGCGGCCGCGAACCGGACATCGCACATCAGCGCCTGGGTCAACCCGATGCCGACACACGCCCCGTTGACGGCCGCGATGACGGGCTTGCGCAACGTCGTCACAAAGTGCGGCGGGCGCTCCCCGACCAACTCGGCCAGATTCGTCTGACCGGCCTTCTCCATCGTCTCGCCATAGCCGGGTGCCGAACTTGGCGCGCCCAAATACGCGCCCGCGCAAAACCCCCGGCCCCGGCCGGTCAACACGATGACCCGGACGGCCGGATCCTGTTCGGCGCGATCGATCGCCGCATAAAACCCGGCGGCGATGTCGGGGCCCCAGGCGTTGAGCCGATCCGGGCGATTGAACGTCAGAACCGCCACACCGGTTTCAGTGGTCTCATACAGCACCGCCGCATCGGTGACCACGCGGTCGGCGGCGCTCATCAGACCGTCCCCTCATAGCTGATCGACTGGCGAGTTTGTACCCATACTGTATACCTATCGGTACTGCATTCCACAACTGCCGCGATCCGACGGCGAAACCCCGACTAAACAGCGGTTTCACGCACCGCGACGCCGACTCGGGCGCCCGCGGATCGACGGCCCGGCGGGCGACGATTTTGACGCGGTCGTAACCGCCGAATCGGGTGCCGGAAATGAATTTTCGGCGGCAACCGGCCGCCGACGTGGCAAGACTTAAATGTTGTGGTGTGGGACACGTTGCTGCCACGTTTGCGTCGGCCGCGCGATCGGGAATCCCGGAACAAGCCAGCCAGTCGACAAGGGAGGTAGACGCAATGGTTGACGTCAAGAGTGGTCCGATCGAACTCGTCCGTGGCATCGTCGAGGATGCCCTCGGGAAGACCAAGCAGGTCATCGGGATCATCATCGGCAATGACAGCCTGGCCGAAGAGGGCAAGGCTCAGCAGGACAAGGCGGAAGCGCAGCGCAACGCCGGCAAGAAGGAAGCCGCCGCCGAGAAAGCCCGCGGCAAGGCCAAGGCCTACGAGGAGCGCGAGCGGGCCGAGCAGCAGTAAACGGTCAGCTAGTCGAGCGGGCCCGGTCAGTGACCGGGCCCGCTTCGCTGCGTAAACCCTGCTACCGCAACGCGGTTTCCAGCAGGCCCAACCGCTGGTAGGCGTTTTCGATCTGGGCTTTCGCCTCGGCGGGCAGCTCGGCCTGCGGGGGGCGGGAGTGCGGATACGCGCCGATGGGCAGGCCCAGCAGCGATGCGGCGTACTTGAATGCGCCGCCCCAGTGGGTGAAGTAATCCGCGCGGCCGGGGTAGCAGGTCCACCAGGATCCGACGTCGAGGTCGAACTGGTCCAAGCCCGACTCACGGCCGTAGTCCATGGCCTCGACGAGTTTGTCGCTCTGGATGAGATCCCAGTATTCGGAGAACAGTCGCCGGGTGGGCGTCTCGAAAAGGTAGCCGGCGGTACCCAATTGCGCCGGACAGACGATCCCGTCGCGCAGCCAGCCGGCCCGGTAGACGGTCTTGTCGCATTCCCACACCGCGAGGCCGGGCGCCAGCTCATGCAGCATCCGGCTGCTCGCCGGCCGGAAGGCGCCTTCCTTGGTCGCGCACACCGCGGGAACCTCGTCGTAGATCCGGGCGCTCTCGGCGGGCGTCAAGACGTAACCCGAGGACGGCGAGTTGAACATGCCCAGGGCGATATCCGTCCGCGCCGCCACGTATTTGAAAAAGCGCAGCACGCCGTCACCCCCGTGCGCCTCCATCATCGGCGTTTGGATGTAGGCGATGTCGGCCCCCGCCTCCTGCGCGTGCAGCGTCAGGTCCAGGCAGTCCTTCGCCGACATCGCCGCCGTGCACGCCTGCACCACCACGTCGGGATTGATGCCGCGCGCTTCCTCGACGGCCACCTCCAGCAGGCGTTTGCGTTCCTCGAGGGTCAGCGACCAGAACTCCGCGATCCCGCTGGTACACCACAACATCGGATGCCCCAGATCACCGACGCAATAGCGCACCAGCGTCCGATAGGCCTCCCAGTCGATGTCATCGCCGTCGGTGCCGCAGAACGGCGTGTAAAGGGAGTCACCGATCCCCCGCAATGCGCCCGACGCCCACGCCCGCGCCTCCGCTGCCGTAGCCACAATCGACTCCTTTTGTCTGCCAATCGATTTCTTCGACCCGTCGTCAGGTGAAGTCCGAACCGCCGTCGACGTTGATGTTGGCGCCGGTCATGTAGGAGTTGCGCCGCGAGGCGAGGAACGCGGCGACCGGGCCGATTTCCTCCGGCAAGCCCGCACGCGGCATGTGCGCCGGATGACCGAAATGCTTGCCGATGGCTTCCATCAGGGCGTAAGGGTCATTGCCGTCGACCCCCACCGAATTCGCCCAGCCGATCAGCGATTCCGATGCGATGCTGCCCGGCGACACCACGTTGACCA
Organism: Mycobacterium sp. 1245852.3; assembly: GCF_001669335.1. Classification (NCBI taxonomy): domain Bacteria; kingdom Bacillati; phylum Actinomycetota; class Actinomycetes; order Mycobacteriales; family Mycobacteriaceae; genus Mycobacterium; species Mycobacterium sp. 1245852.3. The sequence continues at coordinate 3,092 of NZ_LZLL01000523.1, forward strand.
TGATCTCGTCCTTGGCCAGCAGCAGAGACAGGTTTTTCGACACGCTGGTCAGCATCGACTTCGCCGCCGTGTAGGCGGGCAGCATGACGCTTTGCCGCTGCGTCGAGTGTGCGGAGAAGTTCACGATCCGGGCCCATTGCGCCTTGCGCAACAGCGGAAGCGCCGCGCGGACGCAGCGCACCATTCCCAGCACGCCGTCTTCGACGGATTGCCGCCACTGGTCGTCGGTCAGCTGCTCGAACGTGCCGGCCGCGCCCGGTCCCACCGTGATAACCAGCGCGTTGAGTTCGCCGTCCCATCGCCGGGCGAGGTCGCCGAACACCTCGCTCACCGCACCGTCGTCCCCGATGTCCGCCGTCAATCCGATCGCGTCCGGGCTACCGCGCTGCGTGAGATCGGTCACCGCGGCGTCCAGGGCGTCGCGGCTGCGGCCTATCACCGCGACCCGGGCGCCTTCGTCGGCGAAGCAGCGCGCCGTTGCCAATCCCATGCCGCGGCTACCGCCGACTACCACCGCCGTGGCATTCGCCAGCCCTAGATCCATTGCGTAATCCGTAGCCCTAGTCTGGTCATTTTCGCCTGTCCAGCCGCTTTACCAAAAAGCCTACGATAGGTATTACAGTAGCAGAGGGATAATGTGACACGAACGCGTATACGCAGGTCAAAAGAGAAGTGCCGGTAAATTCAATCGTACCGGCAGCACGGCTGCCAGACCGCATACCCGGAACGGATTTTGATGGAGGTGCCCGTAGTGGCAAAACAGGCAACCGCCGATAAGCGTCAACGACGCGAACGCGGGTCCATCAATCCCGACGACATCATCAGCGGCGCATTCGAACTCGCGGAGCAGGTGTCGATCGACAACCTGAGCATGCCGCTACTCGGCAAACATCTCGGCGTGGGTGTGACGAGCATCTACTGGTACTTCCGCAAGAAGGACGACCTGCTCAACGCGATGACCGACCGCGCGCTGAGCAAGTACGTGTTCGCCACGCCCTATGTCGAGGCCAGCGACTGGCGTGAGACCTTGGCCAACCACGCGCGCTTGATGCGTAAGACGTTCATGGGCAACCCAATTCTGTGCGACCTGATTTTGATTCGAGCCGCGCTTTCGCCGAAGGCGGCGCGGATGGGCGCTCAGGAGATGGAAAAGGCGGTCGCCAATCTGGTGCAGGCCGGGCTGTCGCCGGAGGATGCCTTCGACACCTATTCGGCGATTTCGGTGCACGTGCGCGGTTCAGTGGTGCTGCAACGGCTCTACGAAAAGAACCAGTCCTCGGACGTCGGTCCCCGGGCCATCGAGGACGCGGTTGCGATCGACCCGGAGAAGACGCCGCTGCTCGCTCAGGTGACCGGGATAGGCCACCGCATCGGCGCCCCCGACGAAACGAATTTCGAATACGGACTCACCTGCATCCTCGATCACGCCAGCCGGCTGATCGACGAGAGCAACGGATCCAAGGGCAGCAAGGCGGCGCCGTCGCGGCAGCGCAAGCCGGCCAAGTCGGCGCCGGCCCGGGGCCGGACCAAGGCGACAGCGGCTCGCTAGCGCCCCGAAAGGGCTTGTCAGCCCTCGGGTTCCGGGACGTGGAAGTGCTCGTCGCGTAACCGGAACGCCTCCCTGGCGCCGTGCTGCGCGCGGGTCTTGACGAAGTTGAATTCGCCCGGCCCGAATTGCAGGTTGGTGCCGAACGCGTGGAACAGATAGCTGGCGACCTCTTCGCCCTGATACGCCTGGCTCTGCTCGACCAGGCGGAATGCCTCCTTGGCGATGACGACCCCGTCGGCGGGCATCTTCGCCGCCTTCTCGGCCCAGTAGCGCGCGCGGGCCGTCACCGCGCCGGGTGCGCAGGTGTCGGTGAAGATTCCCAGGTGCTCGATCTCGCCCGCCTCGATGATGTCGCCGGTCAACAGCAGGCGCCGGGCCAGCACCGGCCCGAGCCGGTGAAAGAACATGTGCAGGCTGCCGAGGGCGGGGCCCAGGAACCGGGTCGCGGGCATGCCGATCTTGGTGTCACGCGCGATGACCGAGATGTCGGTCATCAACGCCATCTCGAAACCGCCGCCGAGCGCGTAACCGGCGATCTCCCCCACCGTCACCTTCGGGAATCCCATGAAATTGTGGTAGAAGCCAAAAGACTTGCGGTCCACCGTAAGTCGTCGCCGCTGACTGGGGCGACGTTTGGCGGGCCGGTCGGCACCGGCCGCCTGGTCCGGTGGCGCGGACGAGCCGTACCATCCGTAGGCGTTGTTCATGTCCGCACCGGTGGAGAACACCCCCTCTGCCCCGCGCAGTAGCACCACCGTCAGGTCGTCGTCCTCGGCCACCTGATCAAGGCATCGGGCGACGGCCTCACGCATTGCCGCGTCATAGGAGTTGCGTTGTTGGGGATTGTTCAGCGTGATGGTCGCGATGCGCCGATCGGGATCGATGTCGAAGAGCACGCGATCGTCAGAGGTGCTCGAGGCGGTCATGTATCGGACTCCTTTCGGCGCCTGCCGAACCGCGATCCGGCAAGCTTTTCCGGCCGTGACGCCAACGTGTTGACCTCGCCGGTACAGAGGACTTCGTCGTGAAGCGACAGCCGCCCGGTCGACGTGATGCCGCGTTCACCCTCCGTGCGGGCTATGTCGAAGCGCAGCTCGGTCAACACCGGGGTCGGCCGGCGGAAGGTCACGACCAGGGATCGTGTCTTGCCGGACAGGCCGGTGACGCAATTGTGGTGCTGGATGACGCAGTCGAAGAAGACGCCCAGGAAGCCGCCGTGCACCAGGCCCGGCGGCCCTTCGTACACCAGGGGGAATTCGACACTGCCCGTAGCGTTCTCGGCGTCGACTCCGTCGAACCGGTACTCCGGAAAGCACGGGTTGTATGCACCGATGTCGGTCGCGTGGTTGAGGTAGACGCGGCGCGGATCGTCGGGCAATTCGCCGATGCGCGGTGCGTTGTCCGCGGGCGCCGCGGCGACCAGCTCGCCTTCCCACTCGGCGAATTTCTCCAGCATGGCGTCCACCGCGGGGTGTGGGTGCTCGAGGGACACCAGCAGCGAACTCAGGCGCCGCATGGCGGCAGCGGCGGCCACGGTCTGGGCAAGCGGCGCCTCGCCGAATCTGGCGTCGCCGTTGCCCGTCGACGCGCGCGCGGCATGCCCCTCCGACAAAGTCATCGCGCCACTCCTCCTCATCGCTGTGCTCTGCATCGTCGCCGGCGCGGTCATCGCGCCACTCCTCCTCATCGCTGTGCTCTGCATCGTCGCCGGCGCGGTCATCGCGCGACTCCTCCTCATCGCTGTGCTCTGCATCGTCGCCGGCGCGGCCATGGTTCCCTCTTTCACCCCGGGTTGTTTCGCAGGCAGCGTATCCTTGCTAACTTATACAGCGTATCAATCGTATTGCCTACTGTATGGGTAACCGTATCGGCGGAGAAAGGCCGGATTCGACGGTGAGTCAGGGGGCCGACACGGCCGGTGCCGAGGGTTCGGTGACAGTGCACCGCGAGGGTGCGGTGTTACTGGTGACGCTCGATCGCCCATCGCGGCGTAACTCGTTGACGCAGTTGATGATCGGGGCTTTGGTCGAAGCCCTGACCGATGCCGCTTCCGACGATTCGCTGCGGGCCGTGCACATCCGCGGAGCCGGCGGTGACTTCTGCGCCGGCGCCGACTGGGTGGCCGCCAACGACCCCGGCGCCCCGCGTCCCCGCACCGGTGATCTGGTGCGGCGGATTCCCCACGCCGCTCACCGCGTGATCGAGCTCGTCGCGTCCATCCAGCTGCCGGTGGTGTGCAGCGTGCGGGGCTGGGCGGTGGGATTCGGCTGCAACCTCGCGCTGGCCGCCGACTTCACCGTGGCCGCCGACGATGCCGTGTTCTGGGAGCCCTTCATCGACCGGGGGTTCAGCCCGGATTCGGGCTCCACCTGGCTGCTGCCGCGGCTGATCGGCCTGGCGCGGGCCCGGCGAATGCTGCTGCTGGGCGAGAAGGTGGGCGCGCCGGATGCGGCCGACTGGGGATTGATTCACCAAGCCGTCAGCGGCCCCGAGCTCGACCGCGCCGCCGAAGAGTTGGTGGGCCGACTGGCCGCCGGGCCGACGGCCGCGCTCGGACTGGCCAAACAGGCTATCAATTCCGGCCAGCAGGCAACGCTGAGCCAGTCGCTGACCCAGGAGTTGTTCAACCTGGAATTATCTTGCCGAACAAGCGATTTCAAGGAGGGCCTGGAGGCCTTCCGGCAGCGACGGGATCCGGATTTTCGTGGACGCTAGTTCGGGGGCGTCGAGTGTGGGCCGTACGCACGGGAACTGCCTCGAATTCGTCCATATGCCCCACGCTCGACGTGCAAAACAACACGAAGGGATGACCCATGCCCACTGATTCGTTCGACACCATCAAATACGAAGTCGATGGGCACACCGCGACGATCACCCTGAACCGCCCGGACGCCCTCAATGCGCTCAGCCCGCACATGATCACCGAGCTGCGGGCCGCCTACGACGAGGCCGAAAACGACGACGCTGTCTGGTTGACCATCGTCACCGGCACCGGCCGCGCGTTCTGCACCGGTGCTGACGTCAAGGAGATTCCCGAAGACGGCAAGGTGATCTACGAGCGGCCCTACCTGTCGACATACGACCAGTGGGAGGCGCCGCAGGAGGGCACCCCGCCGTTTCGCACCATGGCCAAGCCGGTGCTCACCGCCGTGAACGGGATCTGCTGTGGCGCCGGCATGGACTGGGTCACCACGACCGACATCGTCATCGCGTCCGAGCAGGCCACCTTCTTCGATCCGCACGTCAGCATCGGGTTGGTGGCCGGCCGGGAATTGGTGCGGGTGTCTCGGGTGTTGCCTCGCTCGATCGCGCTGCGAATGGCCCTGATGGGCAAGCACGAGCGGATGAGCGCGCAACGCGCCTACGAGCTCGGGTTGATCAGCGAGATCGTGGAACATGACCGCCTGCTGGAGCGCGCCCACGAGATCGCCGACATCGTCAATTCCAATGCTCCGCTGGCCGTCCGGGGCACCCGGCTCGCGATTCTCAAGGGGCTCAACGTGCCCCTGCACGAGGCGGAGATACTCGCCGAGACCTTCCGCGAGCGGGTGCTGCGCACCGAGGACGCGGCCGAAGGACCCCGGGCCTTCGTCGAGAAGCGCAAGCCGAATTGGCAGTGCCGATGACGTTCGAAACCATTCTGTTCGAGGTCGACACGCGCGACCACGTCGCCACCATCACGCTGAATCGCCCCGAACAGCTCAATGCGTTCAACCGCACCATGTGCGAGGAGATGGCCCGCGCGTGGCGCACCGTCAAACTCGACGATTCGGTGCATGCGGTCGTGTTGCGCGCCGCCGGCGACCGGGCGTTCAGCGCCGGGCTGGACATCAAGACGCCATACGGTCAGCCCGAAAACATCTGGAACCACGAGGATCCCGGCGAAGCGCTGAGTCCCAAGTGGCAGAAGATGTGGAAGCCCGTGGTATGTGCGGTCCAGGGCATGTGTACCGCGGGCGCGTTCTACTTCGTCAACGAATCCGACGTGGTGATCTGCTCCGAGAACGCCACCTTCTTCGACTCTCACGTGTCGGCGGGCCTGGTGTGCGCTTTGGAGCCGATCGGCCTGATGCGCCGCATCGGCCTGGGTGAAACGTTGCGAATAGCATTGATGGGCAACGACGAACGGGTCGGCGCCGAGACCGCGCTGCGGATCGGGCTGGTCTCCGAGGTCGTCGCCGCCGACCAGCTTTGGGACCGCGCCCACCAGATCGCGGCGACCATCGCCGCCAAGCCGCCGACCGCGACAGCCGGCACGGTGAAGGCGATCTGGGAATCGCTGGACAAGCCGTACCGCGCGGCGATGGAGCAGAACCTGATCTATACCCGGCTGGGAAACCCGTTGGGCACCGCGGAGCTGGCCGTTGGAAACGATTCCGGGGCGCCGAGCGCGGCCCGCACCCCGAAGATTCGCTGATGTCGCCTCACCCGCTGGCCCAACGCATCGCCGACGTGCTCGACCTGCAGCCGGACTCGCGCGCCATCGAGTATGGCGGCCAATGGATCTCCTGGGCACGAGTCGGGGCGGTGGCGCGGCGTATCGCCGCGATTACCGGCGGGGCCGAAGTCGGGATGCTGTTGCGCAACCGCCCGGGGCACGTGGCCGCCTTTCTGGGCGTGCTGCTGGGCGGCGGAACGGTCGTGGTCATCAACCCCGCCCGAGGTGACGAACGCACCAGGGCCGACATCGCGGGCCTGCGGCTTCCCGTGATCGTCGGCGAGGCAAACGATCTGAGGGCCCTCGTGCCCGCGGACACGCCGACAGTCGCGATTTCGCGCGGGTTGGACGACGCCGACGTCACCGCGCCGCGCGTCGACCGCCCCGGCCGGCGGTCCGGCACCGCCGTGCGCATGCTGACCAGCGGCACTACCGGGCCGCCCAAGCGTATCGACTTGGGCTACGACATGCTGGCGCGCAGCGTGATCGGTCCGGATCCCGAACATGCGGTCTCGCCCGCAGAGCTGCGCCGCGGCGTCGCGATCGTGAACTCGCCGCTGGTGCACATCGGCGGGGTGTTCCGGGTGCTGCAATGCATCGCCGAGGCGCGGCCGTTCGTGCTGCTGGAACGATTCGAGCTGAACGCCTGGGCCGAGGCGGTGCGCAAGCACCGGCCCCGCGCGGCGTCCCTGGTGCCGGCGGCGCTGCGCACGGTCTTGCACTCCGATATCCCGCGTGCCGACCTGGCGAGTCTGCGGGCCGTTACCTGCGGCACGGCCCCGTTGTCGGCCGAGGACGCCGATGCCTTCACCGAGAAGTATGGCGTTCCGGTGTTGACCTCTTATGCGGCAACCGAATTCGGTGGCGGGGTGGCGGGCTGGACCCTGCCCGACCATCAGCGGTACTGGAAGACCAAACGGGGCAGCGTCGGCCGGGCCAACCCCGGTGCCCGGCTGCGGGTGGTCACCGAGGACGGAACACCGCTGGGCTCGGACGAGGTCGGCCTGCTGGAGGTCAAACCGGGCCAGCTGGGGCCGACCGCACCGTGGATGCGGACCACCGATCTGGCGCGCATCGACGCCGACGGGTTCTTGTGGATCGTCGGCCGTGCCGACCAGGCGATCATCCGCGGTGGTTTCAAGGTGATGCCCGACGACGTCCGCGCCGCGCTGGAGAGCCACCCCGCGGTGGCCGGCGCGGCCGTGATCGCCCGCCCCGACGAGCGGCTGGGCGAGACGCCGGTCGCCGTGGTAGAGCTGCGCGAGGGGGCATCGGCCGACGCCGAAGCCCTGGTCGAGTATCTGCGAGAGCGTTTGGCGCGCTACGAGATTCCGACCGAAATCGCGATTGTCGACAGCATCCCCCGAACACCGTCGGGCAAGGCCGATCTCGGCGCCATCCGGGGCGTCTTCGGCGAGCCCGCAGCGCAGCGCGACCATGCCCGTTGAGCCTTCGACGGTCGCCCAGGTGCTGCGGCATCAGGTCGGCCGGCGCGGCGATCACCCCCTGCTGGTGTGTGACGGTGACCGCATCAGCTACGCCGAGGCCGAGCGCCGGTCGGCGGAGCTGGCCCGCGGCCTGATCGCGCTGGGCGCCGGCAAGGGCACCCATGTGGGGCTGCTCTATCCGAACGGAGCCGAGTTCGTCGTCGGGATGCTGGCCGCGGCGCGCATCGGTGCGGTGGTGATCCCGTTCTCCACCTTCGTCACCGCACGCGAGCTGCGCGAGCAGCTCGTCGACAGCGATGTGGAAATCTTGTTGACCGCGGCGCGCTTTCGCTCGCATGACTACGTGCAACGACTCTCCGAGCTTCTGTCGGGCGCCGATCTCGATTCCCGATTGTTCTGCGCCGCAGCACCGCAGCTGCGTCGCGTCGCGGTCACCCACGAGAAGGTGTGCGGGTTAGCCGATTCCGTCGACCCCGCGCTACTGACGGCGCTGGAGGACGACGTCGCGCAGTGCGACGCGCTGACGATCGTGTACACCTCGGGCTCCACCAGCGCCCCGAAGGGGGTCGTGCACACCCACGGCGCCCTGCTGGCGCACCAACGGAATCTCAACCTGATCCGTGGTTTGACGGTCGACGACAAACTGTTCTGCAATTCGCCGTTCTTCTGGATCGGTGGACTCGCCTTCGGCCTCCTTGCCACGCTGGTGGCCGGGTCCACCTTGGTGTGTTCTAACGCCACCGATGCCGGGGAGACGCTCGACCTGCTGGAAGCCGAAAAGCCAACTATGACCAATGGATTCGCGGCCGGGATCGCCCACCTCGCGGAACACCCGAGCTTCCCGCACCGCGACCTGTCGTCGATGCGGCGCGGCAATCTGTACCCGATCATGGCTCCCGACGCCCGCCCGGCCGACCCGCAGTTGCGGCACAACATGCTGGGCATGACCGAGGCCGGCAGCGTCGTGCTGATCGGCGATGACGAATCCGACCAGCCCGAGCACCGGCGCGGCTCATTCGGCAGGCCGGCACCCGGCTTCGAGATCAAGGTCGTCGATCCCGACACCACGGCCGATGTCGTCGCCGGCGAGGTCGGCGAGCTGTGCCTGCGCGGGCCGTACCTGATGCAGGGCTACTACAAGCGCAGCCGCGAAGAATGTTTCGATGCCGACGGCTGGTTCCACACCGGCGACCTGGTGCGCGTCGACGCGGACGGATTCGTCTATTTTGCCGGCCGGCTCGGCGCGATGATCAAAACGGCGGGCGCCAATGTCTCGGCGGCCGAAGTGGAGAAGGCCATTGGCAGGGTCACCGGCGGAGCGCCGGCTTACGTGTTCGGCCTGCCCGACGCCCGGCGCGGGCAGGTCGTCGCCGCGGTGGTCGTCCGGGCCGACGGTCCAGCGGGGTTCGACGAAGCCGCCCTGGTTTCGCTGCTCGAAACGGAACTGTCCGCCTACAAGATTCCCAAGCGGTTCGTCGCCCTCCGCGGCGACGACGTTCCGGTGCTGTCCAGCGGCAAGGTCGACATGCGACGTCTCAGGGAGCTGTTCGGTGTCTAGCACCATTGACCGGCTGGTGCGGCTTCGGGCCGACCGCGATGGCGACAAGCCGATGGTCATCGACCCCACCTCCCGGCTGACCTACCGCGAACTCGACCTGGCCACCCGCGATTTGGCCGCGACGTTCGTCGAGACCGGCGTGGCCAAGGGCACCCGGGTGGGGCTGATCATGCCCAATAGCACCCGGTGGGTACGGGTCGCCGTCGCGCTTACCCGCGTCGGCGCGGTCCTGGTCCCGCTGAGCACCCTGCTGACGGCCGGAGAGCTCGCCGCCCAGCTGCGGGCGGCCTCCGTGCAATTCTTGATCAGCGTCGAGGAGTTCCGCGGCCACCGCTACCTCGATGACCTTCCGGCGGCGGGGCGATCCGAATTGCCGGCGTTGCACCAGGTTTGGTCGGCCGACCAAGTCGATGGCGCGTCCGCGAGTGCGGGTGCCCGCAACATCGTCGACGCCATGACGGCAACGGTCACCCCGGCCGACCCGCTGGTCATCATGTTCACCTCCGGCAGCAGCGGGGCGCCCAAGGGAGTCATCCACTCGCACGGCAACGCGCTGGGCGCCGTGCAGGCCGGCCTTGCGGCGCGCTGCATCTCCGCCGAGACCCGCCTGTATCTGCCGATGCCTTTCTTCTGGGTGGGCGGTTTCGGCAGCGGAATACTGTCCGCGCTGCTGGCCGGCGCCACCCTGGTGACCGAGGAAATACCGCGGCCGGAAACCACCCTGCGATTGTTGGAAGACGAACGGGTCACGCTGTTTCGGGGCTGGCCGGACCAGGCCGAAACGTTGGCACGGCACGCCGCAAATGCCGGTGCCGACCTCTCGGCCTTACAGGCGGGAAGCCTGCAGGCCCTGCTGCCGCCCGGGCAACGCGCCCAGCCCGGGGCGCGCGCGACGCTGTTCGGCATGACCGAGGCCTTCGGGCCGTACTGCGGCTATCCCGCCGACACGGACATGCCCGCGTCCGCTTGGGGTAGCTGCGGAAAGCCGTTCGAGGGCATCGAGGTTCGCATCGTTGACACCGACAGCGGCGCGCCGGTGGCGGCCGGCGTCACCGGAATGATTCACATCCGCGGACCGCACACGCTGCGCGGCATCTGCGGGCGCACCCGGGAGGACCTGTTCACCGCCGACGGCTTCTACCCCACCGGCGACCTCGGGCACCTCGACGAAGACGGATTCCTCTTCTATCACGGGCGATCCGACGACATGTTCAAAGTCAGCGGCGCGACCGTCTACCCCAGCGAGGTCGAGCGGGCGCTGCGCGCGATCGACGGCGTCGACAACGCCGTTGTCACCAACGTGCCGGGCGGCTCGGGTGAACGGGTCGGCGCGGCGGTCGTGGGCGCACTGACCGCCGAGCAGCTGCGCGCCTGCGCACGAACGGTGTTGAGCGCCTTCAAGGTTCCAACGGTGTGGTTACTGCTGGACTCCGACGACGACCTGCCGCGCGGCGGTACCGGCAAGGTCGACGTCCGCCGGCTGCGCAAGATGTTGGCCGAAGCGGACCGGTCCTAGGGCACCCGCGTCCACGGTTGGCAGTTCTGCGACTCGAACGCCTTGATCGTGGTGTTGATGTTCGCAAACATCGGACCGACGGACATGTTCGTCTGCACCACATGGTCCTTGTTCGCGTCGGGCGTGCTGTAGGTGAACCACGCGCACATCGAGTCCTGAGTCGGCACATTGTTGATCCACACCCCGAAGGTCGACGCCGAACCGGCCGTTCGGTACAGACCCGGTGCAATATCGGGGCCGACGACGAAGACACCATTGCCGGGGATCGGGTCCACCGGGTCGGCGACGACCCTCGGCGCGACGGCAATCGCCGTCACGGTCGCGACGAGTAGGGCCGATGCGCGAAGCGTTGCGGGCATCTTCGTTTCTCCGTCCGTGGCCCACCCTGCTGGCAGCGTATGCCCCAACCTCGCTGCGCGACAAGAGATGGCGGCGACTAGGTCAGGCCATTCTCGTCGGCGACCACCCCGCGGGCCACCAGATGGTCGATCAACGGAACCGCGCCGGCCGCAAGGTGTTCCGACATCGCCACGCGGGCGAGCTTGTCGTCGCGTTTCTTCAGCGCGGACAGGATCCGCCGATGGTCCTGCATCGATTGCTCCGGCCAGCCCTCGATGGCGGGAAACACCGACTCGGGGGCGTAGCGGGTGATCTGCGACATCAGCTGGGCGAGCTTGGGCGAGTCCGCCGCGACATTGATGGCGCGGTGAAACTCGTGGTTCAGCCGGACGGTGCGCTCGTGGTCATCACCGGCGTAGGCGTCTTCCAGCTGCGCCTGGATCTCCTTGAGCTCGTGCAGTTGGCTGTCGGTGATGTTGATCGCCGCCCGCGCGGCCAGCTCGCCCCCGACATGCGCCTGCACGTTCGCCACGTCGGTGACGTCGCGGCCGGTGACCGGCAACACCGCGAAGCCCCGACGGGGCTGCTGGTTGATCAGTCCTTCGGCGCACAGCGCGAACAGCGCCTCGCGCACCGGTGTGACGCTGATACCCAACTCCGCGGCCAATTGGTCCAGCCGGACGTACGAGCCGGCGGCGTACGTGCCGTCGAAGATCCGCCCGCGGATGATCCGCGCGACGTCCTCCGAAAGTTGAGGCCGCGCAGCGAAATCCGGAACGCTCATCCGTCTATACCTGATACTCGGCGAGCAGTCGCTTGCTGATGATGTTCTTCTGGATCTCGCTGGTGCCCTCGCCGATCAGCAGGAACGGCGCGTCGCGCATCAGCCGCTCGATCTCGTATTCCTTGGAATATCCGTAGCCGCCGTGGATCCGGAAACTCTGCTGGGTGACCTCGGCGCAATATTCGCTGCACAAATACTTGGCCATCCCGGCGGCGACGTCGTTGCGCTCGCCCGAATCCTTCAGGCGCGCGGCGTTGACCATCATCAGGTGGGCCGCTTCGACCTTGGTCGCCATCTCGGCCAATTGGAACGCGATGCCCTGGTGCTCGGCGATCGGCTTGCCGAAGGTCTCGCGTTGTTGGGCGTAGCGCACCGCGAGCTCGAAGGCGCGAATCCCCACACCGCACGCCCGCGCCGACACGTTGACGCGGCCGACCTCGATGCCGTCCATCATCTGGAAGAAGCCCTGCCCCGTGGTGCCGCCGAGGACGTCGTCGGCTTCGGCCCGGTAGCCGTCGAAGATCATCTCGGTCGTCTCGATACCCTTGTAGCCCAGCTTTTCGATTTTGCCCGGAATATGCAGGCCCGCAACGACTTCGCCGTACCCGACCGGCTTCTCGACGAGGAACGCGGTGAGGTTGCGGTGCGGCTTGTCCGAGCCCTCGTCGGTGCGCACCAGCACCGCCACCAGCGTGGAGGTGGCGCCGTTGGTCAGCCACATCTTCTGGCCGTCGATGGTGTAGGTGCCGTCGTCGTTGCGCCGGGCGCGGGTGCGAATCGCGGCCACGTCAGAACCCAGCTCCGGCTCCGACATCGAGAAGGCGCCGCGGGTCTCGCCGACCGCCATCCGCGGCAGGAACCGCTGCTTTTGTTCGTCGGTGCCGTGCTGGCGCAGCATGTACGCCACGATGAAGTGGGTGTTGAGCACGCCGGACACGCTCATCCAGCCCCGCGCCAGCTCCTCGACGCACAGCGCGTACGTCAGCAGCGACTCCCCCAGCCCGCCATACTCCTGCGGAATCATCAGACCGAACAGGCCCATCTCCCGCATCTGATCGACGATCGCCTGCGGGTAGGTGTCAGCGCGCTCCAGCTCGACCGCGTGCGGAATGACCTCCTTCTCGACGAATTTCCTTACCGTGGCGATGATCTCGGTCTGGAACTCCGTCAACCCGAGGGTCTGGGCCAGTTTGGTCATGTGCTGCGTCCCCTTCCGGCTGCTCAGCAGGCGATGGTCTTGGCGTCCGTCAGGCGCGCGATGTCGGCGGCGCTCAACCCCAGCCGCGCAAGGACGTCGGCGGTGTCTTGTCCCAGCGCCGGCGCCGGCGCGCTGGGCGGATGGCTGCCGTCGAACGCGGCCGGCAGGCCGGGCGCGAAGTAATCGCCGAGACCGGGCTGGTGCATTCGGGAAAACAGCGGATTGTCGGTTACTTTCGGGCCCGCGGCGACCTCGGCGAAGGTGCGGTACCGCTCGAAGAGCACCGTGGTGTCGGCCAGCGCGGCGGTGATCTCGTCGGCGGTGTGATCGCCGAACCACGTGGCGAACAGACTCGACAGCACGTCGCGATAGCGGTAGCGATCGCCTTCTGACCCGAAGTCGGCGCCGAGCGCCTCGGCGAGCGCCGACACCGCGGCGCCGGTGCCCGTCACCGCGAGCAGGTCACGGAAGTGCCGACCGGTCAGCGCGACCACCATGAACCTGGCCCCGTCGCTGCTGGTGAAGTCCTGCCCGTACTGACCGTAGATGGCGTTGCCCAGCCGTTCGCGTTGTGTCCCAGTGACTTGCGGCTCGGTCAGCAAGCCCAGGTTGGCCGCGGTGGCCAAAGCGACGTCCTCCAGCGCCAGGCTGATCTGCGCCCCCGCCCCGGACCGCTCGCGGTGGCGGACCGCGGTGACGACGGCCAACGCTGCGTACAGTCCGCAGCACACGTCCCAGGCCGGGAGCACGTGGTTGATCGCGCCGCCATGCTCGGCCGGACCGGTGACGAGCGGATAGCCCAGCCCGGCGTTGACCGTGTAGTCCACCCCGGTGGAACCATCACCGCGCCCGAGCAACTGCACGTGAATCACGTCGGGGCGCTTGGCCGCCAGCACGCCGTGGCTGAGCCAGGACAAGCCCGCGGCGTTGGTCACCACGACGCCGTCGCCCTCGACGATCAGCCGCTGGACCAGTTCGTGGCCGTCGGGGGACCGCAAGTCGATGGTGGCCGACCGCTTCCCCTTGTTCAGGCCGGTCCAGTAGATCGAGGTGCCGTCCGCCGCCAGCGGCCACCGCTGGACGTCGGACGCGCCGCCGATCGGGTCGACTCGAATGACCTCCGCACCAAGCTGATTCAGCGTCATGCCGCACAGTGGCGCGGCGACGAAGCTCGACACCTCAACGACGGTGAGACCGTCCAGCGGCAATCCCGGCTCGGTCATGTCGATGCGACCCGCTCGAAGACGGCAGCCAAACCCTGGCCGCCGCCGATGCACATGGTTTCCAGACCATAGCGCGCCTCGCGGCGATCGAGTTCGCGCGCCAAGGTGGCCAGCATCCGCCCGCCCGTCGCGCCGACCGGATGTCCCAGCGAGATGCCCGAACCGTGCACGTTGGTGCGCTCATGATCGGCGGCGCCGAAGTTCCACTCCCGCATCACCGCAAGCGCCTGCGCGGCGAAGGCCTCGTTCAGCTCGATGAGGTCGATGTCGGATAGCCGCAGGCCCGCCTTGGCCAGCGCCACCTCGGTCGCGGGCACCGGCCCGATGCCCATGACGTGGGGCGCCACCCCGGCCACACCCCACGACACCAGGCGCACCAACGGCTTCAGGCCGTATTCCTCGGCCTTCTCCGGCGTGGTGACCACGCACATCGAGGCCGCGTCGTTCTGCCCGCTGGCGTTGCCGGCGGTGACCGTGGACTCTGGATCCTCTTTCGCCAGAACGGGTTTGAGCTTGCCCAACGACTCGACCGAGGTGTCCGCGCGTGGATGCTCGTCGGTGTCGATGAGCTCCTCGCCACTGCGGGTGCGGACCGCGACGGGCACGATCTCCTCGGCCAGGATGCCGTCTTTCTGCGCGGCGACGGCACGCTGGTGGGATCGCACCGCGAGCTCGTCTTGCTCCTGGCGCGAAATGCCGTACTGGCGGCGCAGGTTCTCGGCCGTCTCCAGCATCCCGCCCGGCACCGGGTAATTGCGGCCACCGGCGGTCGTGCGTCCCCGCGCCAGCCCGTCGTGCACCTGCACACCGGTGCGGGCCCCGCCCCATCGCATGTCCGTGGAGTAGAAGGCCACGTTGCTCATGCTCTCGCAGCCCCCGGCGACCACGAGGTCGTTGTCGCCGGCGCCCACCTGCAGGCACGCCTGGATGACCGCCTGCAGGCCCGAGCCGCACCGGCGGTCGACCTGCATGCCCGGAACCGTCACCGGCAGGCCGGAATCCAGCGCCACCACACGCCCGATCGCGGGCGCATCGCTGTTGGGATAGCAGTGGCCGAGGATCACGTCCTGCACGGCGTCGGGCGCCAGCCCGGTTCGTTGCAGCAGGCCCTTGAGGGCGGTGACGCCGAGGTCGACGGCGCTGCACGCCTTGAACATTCCGCCGTAGCGGCCGATCGGGGTCCGAACGGGTTCGCAGATGACGGCCTCGCGCACCGCACTCATAGGTGGCGGCCGCCGGTGATTTCCATGACGGTGCCGGTCATGTACGACGACAGGTCGGAAGCGAGGAACAGCGCGACGCTGGCGACCTCACTGGGCTCACCGGCCCGGCCCAACGGCACCTCGGCGACCTTGGAGTCCCAAATGCGCTGTGGCATAGCCTCTGTCATCGCGGAGCGGATCAGGCCGGGGGCGATCGCGTTCACCCGCGACGCGACGATGCGCAAGATGACCGAGGAGCAGTTCGATCAGGTCATCAACGTGCATCTGAAGGGCACCTGGAACGGCACCAGGCTGGCCGCGGCCGTCATGCGGGAGAACAAGCGCGGCGCCATCATCAACATGTCGTCGGTGTCCGGCAAGGTGGGCATGATCGGCCAGACCAACTACTCGGCGGCCAAGGCCGGCATCGTCGGCATGACCAAGGCCGCCGCCAAAGAGCTGGCCTACCTCGGCGTGCGGGTGAACGCGATCGCCCCCGGCCTGATCCGCTCCGCGATGACAGAGGCTATGCCACAGCGCATTTGGGACTCCA
>NZ_LZLL01000524.1:0-555 GCF_001669335.1 Mycobacterium sp. 1245852.3
GGTTTCGTGCGCGACGTGGTGGAACGGGTGGCCCCGTCCATCCTGGTCGGCCGGCGCGACGGCCTGAGCAGCGTCGACGAGTTCGAGAAGCGGCACGTCGCCGAAACCGTCGCGCAGCTGGCGGCCCGCTCGACGATCATCGCCGAGCGGTTGGCCGCGGGCACGCTGGCGATCGCCGGCGTGACCTATCAGCTCGCCGACGGCCGGGCCGAGCTGTCCGACCACGCCGGCGACCTGGGCGAGTAACCAGCGGCGGATACGGCCCGCGCCACCCCGGTGGCGGGCCGCTACTACACGGCGGTCGGCCAGCAAACCTGGCGACACGCCGAGGCGGGTCAGCCGAATCGACGTGACCTGGGCCTACGCTGCGAACGTGCTCGATCTGGAACCGCGTGGCCCGCTACCCACCGAGATCTACTGGCGGCGCAGAGGCCTGGCCATTGGTATCGCGGTCGTCGTGATCGGGATCGTGGCCGCCGTCGTCATCGCCTTCATGGGAAACAGCGCGGGAGCCAAGCCCGCCAACGCCGACAAAGCCAGCGCCGCCGCCAACAA